>NZ_JAWSTH010000047.1:0-45391 GCF_033542075.1 Conexibacter stalactiti | reverse complement strand
ACACGGCGGCGGCGCGCGCTCGCGGCGGACGGCGGCGCGGCGGGGCCGGGCGCCGGCGCCGAGGCGGGGCCGGTCGGCGTCAGCGCGCTCATGACGCGCTCCGCGCGCCGATGCGCGGGTCGAGCACGCCGTAGAGCAGGTCGACGACCATCGAGATCAGCACGAACGCGGCGGCGGCGACCAGCACCGCGCCCTGCACGACCGGGTAGTCGCGGTGGCCGGTCGCGTCGATCACGTAGCGGCCGATCCCGTCGAGCGAGAACAGCACCTCGGCGATCACGGTGCCGCCGAGCAGGTAGGCGAGGTAGACGGCGAAGACGGTCAGCACCGGCACCGACGAGTTGCGCAGCACGTGGCGGCGCACGATCTCGCCGCGCGTGGCGCCACGCGCCCGCGCCGCCTGCACGTACGGCTCCGAGGCGATCTGCGCGACGGCGCCGCGCGTCGTCGTCATCACGAAGCCCATTCCCAGCACCGAGATCGTCAGCGCCGCCGGCAGCGCCGCCTGCAGGTTGGCGACCGGGTCGTCGAACAGCGGCTCCCAGCCGCCGACGGTGAACGGCACCTCGTACGTCGAGATCACCCACACCAGCAGCGCGCCGACGAGGATGTCGGGCAGGCTCAGCAGGACCGAGTTGCCGACGCGGATCAGCCCCGTCTTGCGGCGGCTTCTGGAGATCCCGCCGATCAGGCCGAGCGGGACGCCGACCAGCAGCGCCAGCAGGCCGCCGAGGAACGCCAGCTCGACCGTCACCAGCGCGCGCGAGCCCAGCTCGGAGAGGACCGGCTCGCCGCTGGTCAGCGACGTGCCGAGGTCGCCGGTGACGGCGTTGCCGGCCCACGTCATGAACTGGGCCGGCAGCGGGTCGTCGAGGCCGTACTGGTCGATCAGGGCAGCGCGCGCCTCGGCTCTGGCGTTGGCCGGCAGCATCACGTCGGCGTAGCTGCCGGGCACCATCCGCATCGCCCAGAAGACGGCGACGGCGATGATCGCCAGCGTGACGAGCGCGACCGTCAGACGGCCCACCCCGAAGCGCGCGAACTGCCCCATTGGTCAGGCCGCCTTCAGCAGCGCGTACTCGGGCGAGTGGCGCAGCGGGTGGATGTTGCCGTCCCTGTCGTCGACCGCGACCTTGATCAGGTCGGTACGCCACGCGATCGTCGCGTTCTTGGTCACGAGCGGGATCGTCGAGGCCTGCACGTCGATCGCCTCCGAAGCGGCGCGCAGCGCCTCCTCGGCCTCGCCCTCGGGCGCCTGCTGCGCCCGCTCGATGAGCGACTGCGTTCTCGCGTCTCTGACCTGGAAGGCGAACGGGCTGATGTCGACGTTCCAGAGGTTGAGCGCCTGCGCCGGGCCGACGTAGGCGGCGTACCAGCTGACGGTCGCGTCGAACTTCGGCGGTCTCTGCGTGTAGACGCGGTCGACCCAGACGCCCTCTTCGAGCGAGCCCAGCTCGACCTTGACGCCGATCGCGGAGAGGTTCTGCTGCAGCACCTGGGCGATCCGCCCGAACGCCTCGCCGGGGTAGACGATCTCGAAGCTGAGGTCGCTCTCGCCGGCCTCGGCCAGCAGCGCTCTCGCCTTCTCGGGGTCGTGCGCGAGCGTCGGCGCCGGCGCGACGTCGCCGAAGGCGGCCGAGACGGCGCCGGTCGGCAGGCCGGTTCCGGCGAGCGCGATCTCGCGGATCTGCTCGCGGTCGATCGCGTAGGAGATCGCCTGCCGCACGCGCTGGTCGGTGAACGGCGAGCTTCTGCCGGTCGCGTTCAGCACGAGCGCGTAGAAGTCGGTGCGGTCCTGCACCTTGACCTCGGTGTCCGGCACGTCGGCGAGCAGCCGCTCGGCGTCGGGCACGTCGAAGTAGGTGAGGTCGATCGAGCCGTCGCGCAGCGCCGCGATGCGGGCGTTGTCGTCGGGCATGATTCTGATCACCAGCTCGTCGGCGATCGGCTCCTGCCACGCGTGCGGGTTGCGCACGAGCACCCAGCCGCTGCCCGACTTGTGGCTCTTGACCATGAACGGGCCGGTGCCGAGCAGCTGCTTGGAGAGGTCGATTCTGCCGGCGGCGACCTCGCTCATCGGCAGGATCACCGCGTAGGCGGAGGCCATCGCCGAGAGGAAGGTCGAGCTGGGGCTCGGCAGCGTGAACCTGATCGTTCTCGCGTCGACCTTCGCGACTCTCGTCTCGGTGCTGATGAAGCTCGCCAGCGCCGAGGCCATTCTCGGGTCGAGGTAGCGCTCGAAGGTGGCGACGACGTCGTCGGCGGTGAGCGGGCGGCCGTTGGAGAATCTGACCCCGTCGCGCAGCGTGAAGAGGAACTCCGTCTCGCTCGTGCTCTCCCATCTCTGCGCCAGCCCCGGGATCAGCTCCAGCTCGCCGTCGACCGCGATCAGCGGGTCGTAGACGATCTGGAACAGCTCCATCGAGCTGCCGACGCCGCCGGTCGTCGGATCGAGCAGCGTCGCCTCCGCCGGCTTGCCCCACGTGATCGTGCCGCCTCTCTGGATCGCGGCGTCCGCGACGGTCGAGGCGGTCGTGCCCGACTCCTCGCGCTTGCCGCAGGCGGCGAGCACGCCGGAACCGCTGATGGCGGCGCTGCCGACCAGCATGCCCCGCAGCACGCTGCGGCGCGACACCCGAGCGGGCGTATCGAACAGATCCTGCAACACGGTGACTCTCTCTCTTGCGATGGGGACGGGGACTGCAATCGGTCGCGCACGGGGTCGGTGCGCGCGGCGCTCGTGACGGTCGAGCCGGGTGCGGCGGTTCACAGCTCCTTGACGTACGCCTCTTCGATCCACTCCTCGATCTCGGTCGAGGTGCCGTGCGGCGCGCCCTTCTCGATCTCGTTGAGCGAGAAGACGCTGATCCCGCGCGACATGTCGTGCGCGAGCGTCTGCCATCTGGGGTCCCACAGGCCGGAGCGGATCAGCGCTTTGCCGCAGTGCAGGTAGACCTCGGTCACGTCGACCACGAGCGCGAGCTTGGCGCGGCGCCCGTCGGCGGTGAAGCGCTCCAGCAGCTGCGCGTCGTCGGTGACGTAGCCGGTGCCGTTGACGCGCAGCGTCTCGCGCAGCCCCGGCACGAAGAAGAGCGTGCCGACGGCCGGGTTCTCCAGCAGGTTCTCGAACGACTGCACCAGTCTGTTGCCGGTGCGGTCGGGCAGCGCGATCGTGCGCTCGTCGAGCACCTTCACGAAGCCGGGGCCGTCGCCGCGCGGGCTGCAGTCGGCGCGGCCGTGCGCGTCGCAGGTCGCGAGCGTCATGAAGGGGGCGTGCGCGATGAAGCGGCGCGCCGTCTCGCCGATCGTCGGCACGACCTTCGCCTCGGTGCTCTCGTGCGGGAAGCCGAGCACGTCGCGGATGCCGCCGAGGTCGAGTCTGCGGAAGGAGGGCCGCGCCGGCCGCTGGGGACGGGCGGCCGGCGCGACGTGGACGACGGTCGGCTCAGACATCGAGCACCAGCCGGTCGCCGCGGGCGCGCGAGACGCACGGCATCATCGTGTCGCCGGCGTCGCGCTGCGCTGCCGAGAGGATGTCGTCGCGGTGGTCGGGCTCGCCCTCCAGCACGGTCGTCTGGCAGGCGCCGCAGATGCCGGAGCGGCAGCTGGAGCCGATCCCGACGCCGGCGCGCAGCAGCCCGTCGAGCACGCTCTCGTCCTCCTGCACCAGCAGCTCCACGCCGCTGCGCCGCGCGAGGACGGTGACCGGCAGGTCGGGGCCGTGCTCGTGGACGGTCGGCGCGAAGCGCTCGAAGCGGACGTCCTGCTGCGGCCAGCCGTTACGGGCGGCCGCCTCGGCGACGGCGGCGAGCATCGCCTCCGGGCCGCAGCAGTAGAGCAAGGCGCCGTCGGCGCGTTCGCGCAGCAGCTCGTCGAGCGGCAGCGGGCCGGTCGTCTCGCCGGGCCACAGCGTGAGCGCGTCGCCATGGGCGGCGCGCAGCTCGTCGCGATAGGCCATCGAGCGCAGGCTGCGCCCGCCGTAGTGGAGCGCGTAGTCGCGGCCGCGCTCGCTCGCGGCACGCGCCATCGACAGCAGCGGCGTGATGCCGATGCCGCCGCCGAGGAAGAGGTATGCCGGCGCGTCGTCGAGCGCGAAGTGGTTGCGCGGGGCGCCGACGGCGACGCGCTGGCCCGGGCGCAGGAAGACGTGGACGTACTCCGAGCCGCCGCGGCTGTTGCGCTGCTGCAGCACGGCGACCTTGTAGGAGGAGAAGTCCGGCGGCGACTCGATCAGCGAGTACTGCCGCGTGATCCCGACCGGCAGGACGAGGTCGACGTGCGCGCCGGGCTCCCACGCCGGCAGCGGCGCGCCGTCCGGGCGCTCCAGGCGCACCGAGACGACGCCGTCGGCCTCGTAGGTGAGTTGGGTGGTGACGACTTCGAAGTCGCTCAATTGACAGTCACTCTCATGGGTTGCCCTCGACAGAGCGCACGGTGCGGGAGCGACCCTCCCGGCACCGCGTTTTTCGTACGAATCAGCAAAACAGTTGCCCCCGAAGATGTCAAGGCAATCGTGAAAATCGGCGCCACAACAGGGATCTTGGTGGAAATGGCGGAGTTCCACTTGCGATTTTCGTACGGCTGTCTAAGATTTGCCGCCCATGGCGCGCTCACGAATTCAGACGCTTCGGCGGCAGCAGATCATCGAGGCCGCGCGCAGGTCGATCGTCGAGCACGGTCTCGAGGAGGTCGGTGTGCGCGACATAGCGGAGGCGGCCGGCATGTCGCCCGGCTCGATCACGTACTACTACCCGGCGCTCGACGACCTGCTGCAGCAGGTGCAGGACGAGGCGACCTCGCGCTTCTCGACCGTGCGCTGGAGAACGATCGAGGCGCTCGACGATCCACGCGCGCAGCTGGTCGCGCTGTGCGAGGGCGGGATCGCGACCGGCCCCGACGACGAGCTGTACGCGCTGCTGTACGAGTTCACCGGCCTCGCTCGCCGCGAGCCGACGTACAGGATGCTGTGGAAGACGCAGTACGACCGCCAGGTCCCGCTCTACCAGTCGGTGCTGGCGACCGGCGCCGGCGTCGGCCTCTTCAGACTGGTCGCGCCGGCCGCGACGATCGCCCACCACCTCGTCGCGCTCGAGGACTCGCTCGCCTTCCACGTGCTCACCGGCGTCAGCTTCGACCGTGACGCGGCGATCGGGATGATGCTCTCCTACGCCAACGTCGCGACCGGCTGCGAGCTGAGACGTTCGACCGCCGCCGGCGCGCTGCCGGCGGCGCCCTGAGGTGCCGCGATGACGATCCCCCGCTTCGAGCTGACCGCGTCCGACCCGCTGGTGCGCGGTCGCGAGCTGGGCTCTGCCGCCCGCACGCAGGTGCAGGCGACGTGGGAGGGCTACGAACGGCTCTTCGCCGCTGCCGGCGCCGACGTCGCGCTGCGGCGCTCGGTCGCTGAGCGCGGGTTGGAGCAGACGCACGCGTGGGCGCCGGAGCTGGCCGGCGAGATCGCCGGGATCGCGCTCGGCGCGGGGCTCGAGACGTGGCAGGTGGCGGCGCTCAACGCGCGCACCGAGCTGCTGGCCGCTGCCCGCGCGCGGACCGCGGGCGAGTGCTCGACCTTCGTCGTCGTCCCGCGTGAGGGCGGGCCGCCGCGCACGATCCAGACGTGGGACTGGTACGACCACCTGCGCCACGGCATCGTCGCGCTGCGGCTGGAGCCGCGCCCCGGCCACGTCGTCGAGCTGTTCAGCGAGTTCGGCGTCGTCGGCAAGATAGGCGTCAACAGCGCCGGGCTCGGGCTGCACTTCAACATCCTCGGTCACGATCGCGACGGTGGTGAGACGGGGGTGCCGGTTCACGTGATCGCGCGGCGGATCCTCGACCTCGCGACGACGGTGGAGGAGGCGACGACGATCGCGCGCTCGGCGCGTGTCTCGGCCTCGACGGTCCTGACCGTCGTCGCCTGGGACGGCGAGCGGGCGGGCGCGCGCGGGCTGGAGCTGAGCCCTGCCGGCGTCGCCGAGCTGGAGCCCGACGGCGACGGCGTGCTGCTGCACACCAACCACTTCCTCGACGCGCGGCTGGCGGCCGGCGAGCGGATGGGGCGGGTCGACTCGACGACCTACCCGCGGCTGGCGGAGCTGCGCGGACGTTCGGCGCGCCTGGTCGCCGCCGCCGACGAGGGCGAGCGCGCCGCGGCGCTGCTCGACCACGACGGCGGCCCCGGTCTCTGCTGTCACCCCGCCGCCGACGCGCCCTTCGACGAGCGCTGGGAGACGCTCGCGACGATCTCGCTCGACCTCGCGGGCGGGCGGCTGCGGCTGCACGAGGGCGGGCCGTGCGCAGTCGCGGCCTGGGCGTAGGGCTCAGTCGACAGGCACTATGGCGTCGATCTCGACGCGGGCGCCCTTCGGCAGCGCCGCGACGCCGATCGTGACGCGCGCCGGTGGGGCGGCGGGGAAGAACTCGGCGTAGGCGGCGTTGATCTCGGCGAACTGGTCGAGCGTCGTCGTGTAGACGGTCAGCTTGACCGCCTCCGCGAGTGTCGTGCCCTGCGCGCGGCAGATCGCGTCGAGGTTGCGCAGGCAGCGGGCCGTCTCGGCGGCGGGGGAGGCGTCGTCCAGCTCGCCGCTCTCCGGCACCAGCGGCAGCGCGCCGGAGCAGAACAGCAGGCCGCCGTGGCGGACCGCCTGCGAGTAGGGGCCGATCGCGGCGGGCGCGTCGGGGGTCGAGACGATCTCGCGCGCGGTCGCGCTCATGGGCTGGCTCCTGGGGGTCGGGAAGGTGGCTTGGCGGTGGTGCAAAGTGTATCCATGTACTTGACAGTTGGATACACTGCCCGCGATGTCGTTGCTTGAAGTCGCCGTCCTGGCCCACATCGGAGGGCTGCCCGTCGAGGAGACGGTCGCCTATGCGCTGCCGGTGCTTCTGCTCGGTGCGCCGGCGCTGCTGGCGGGAGCCGCGCGCGTGAAGGAGCGGATGCTGCGGCGCGAGAGCGGGCGGGGCGAAGCGGCGCGCGGCGGCCTCGGCGCGCGGGGCGCGGCGGGCGGAGGCGAGGCATGCTGAGCGCCCGTGAACAGGCGCGGGCGGTCCGCGCCGGCGAGATCTCGGCCGTCGAGCTGATGGACGACCACTACGACCGGATCGACGCGGCCGAGCCGCAGCTCGGTGCGATCGTCAACGCGCTGCCGCGCGAGCGGGCGCTGGAGCTGGCGCGGGAGGCTGATCGCACGACGGCGGCGGCGCGCGCGGCGGGCGGCGGCGCGGCGGGACGCGCGGCGGGCGCCGCCGGCGAGCCGCTCGGCCTCCTCCACGGCCTCCCGATCGCGGTCAAGGACGTGATGGACGTCGCCGGCTTCCCGACGACCGCCGGCTCGCTCGTCCACGCCGATCGCATCGCCACGCGCGACAGCCTGCTCGCCGAGCGCCTGCGGGCGGCCGGGGCGCTGATCATCGGCAAGACGAACACGCCCGAGCACGGCCTCGGCACGCTCACCTTCAACAAGCTCTTCCCGCCGACGCGCAACCCGTACGACCTCACCCGCCACGCCGGCGGCTCCAGCGGCGGCGCCGCCGCCGCCGTCGCCGCCGGGCTGCTGCCGCTTGCCGACGGCTCCGACTCGGGCGGCTCGCTGCGCTACCCGGCCGCCTTCTGCAACGTCGTCGGCCTGCGCCCGTCGCCCGGCCGGATCCCCTCCAGCCGCCCCGACGACGGCTGGAGCCCGCACGGCGTGCTCGGCCCGATCGCGCGCGACGTCGGCGACGCCGGGCTGCTGCTGGCCGCGCTCGCCGGCCGCGACGACCGCACCCCGATCGCGCTCGACGACGATCCGCTCGCGTTCGCCGCGCTCGCGCCGAGTGATCTGCGCGGCGTCAAGGTCGCCTGGAGCCGCACGGTCGACGGCCTCCCGATCGACCCCGAGGTGACCGCCGCCCTGGAGCAGTCGCGCGCGCTGCTGGTCGAGGCCGGCGCGCTCGTCGAAGAGGTCGAGCCCGATCTCAGCGGCGCCGACGAGGCTTGGGAGACGATCGAGATGCTCGGCTTCCTCGCCTTCTGCGGCGCCGACGTCGACGCCCACCGCGAGCTGATGCGCGACGACATCGTCCGCAACGTCGAGCAGGGCCGCGCGCTGAGCGCGCAGCAGATCGTCGACGCCCAGGCCGCCCGCACCGCCGTTTACCGCCGCACGACGAGACTGCTGGAGCGCTACGACCTGCTCGCGACGCCGACGGCGCCGGTCGTCGCCCCTCCGATCGAGGTCGAGTGGGTCAGCGAGATCGCCGGCGAGCGCTTCGACCGCTACTTCCTCTGGCAGCGCTGCGCCTCACGGATCGTCGCGACCGCCCACCCGGCGCTGTCGCTGCCCGGCGGCTTCACGCCCGCGGGGCTGCCGGTCGGGCTGCAGCTCGTCGGCCGCCATCGCGGCGAGCTCGACCTGCTGCGCCACGCCGCGGCGCTCGAGGCGGCGAGCGGCTTCGCGCAGCGGCGGCCGCCAATGCTCGCCGCAGGGCGTTGAGCGTGGCGGGCGTGCTGGCGGCGAGCAGATGATCGAGACCGTCCTCGGCCCGATCGAGCCGGCCGCGCTGGGGCCGACCTCGATGCACGAGCACCTGCTGTTCGACGCGCGCGCGCTCAGATCCCCGGCGCGCGAGCCGCTGCCGGCGCAGCGGCGCGTGACGATCGAGACGCTCGGCTTCCTGCGCTACAACCAGCTCGCGCTCGACGACAACCTCCACCTCGACGAGCCGGCGCTCGCCGCCGCCGAGCTGGACGACGCGCGCGCCGCCGGGCTCTCCGCCGTCGTCGACCTGACCGTGTGGGGCTTCGGCGGACCGGCCGCCGCGCTGCCGCAGGTCGCGCGCGAGGCCGGCGTGCACGTGATCGCCGGCGTCGGCGCCTACCTCGGCCGCACCCAGCCCGACTGGCTCAGAACGCTCGACGCCGACCAGCTCGCGGCGCTGTTCGTGCGCGCGCTGACCGAGCGGCTGCCCGGCTGCGAGCACCGCGCCGGGATCGTCGGCCTCGTCGGCGCCGGGATCCCGCCGGCGCCGGAGGAGGAGCGCGCCGTCCGCGCCGCCGGCGCGGCCGCGGCGCAGACCGGCAGCGCCGTCGTCGCGCGCGTCGACCCGCGCGGCAGAGCGGCGCCGCGGCTGCTGGAGCTGCTCGCGCACGAGGGCCTGCCGGCCGACCGCGTCGTGCTCTCCAACGTCGACGGCTACGCGACCGACCACGCCTACGTCGCCGAGCTGGCCGCGACCGGCGCGACGCTGAAGTGGTGCTTCGGCTACGAGGCGCCGCCGCGCGTCGGGCTGACGGCGGCGACCGACGCGCAGCGGATCGACGCGATCGCCGCGCTGCTGGAGCGCGGTCACGGGCGCCAGGTGCTGGCGTGCGGCGCCTGGACGAAGACGGCGTTGCGCCGCCGCGGCGGCCCCGGCCTCGACCACGTGCTGCGGCGCGTCGTGCCGGCGCTGCGCGAGCGCGGCGTCAGCGATGACCAGCTCGACCGCATGTTGACCGGCGAGCCACGCCGGCTGCTCGACCGCCCGGGAGGCGCCAGATGACCGTCGCGAACGTGCCCGACTCGCTCCGCTTCGCGCCGCGGGAGTACCGCGACCGGCAGGCGCGCGTGCGCGCGGAGCTGGCCAGGCGCGGCCTCGACGCGCTCTACGTCACCTCGCCCGCCAACCTGCTGTACCTGACCGGCTACGAGGCGTCGTGGTACCCGCCGCGGCTGCCGGTCGGCGTCGCGATCCATCGCGAGGATCCGGAGCTGCTGTTCCTCGACTGGAGTCGCCACGTCGACTACGTGCGACTCAACGCCCTGTACGACGACCTGGCGCTCTTCGAATACGGCGGCGCGCCGGCGGTCGTCAGCGAGGCGTTCGGCAAGCGCGGCTGGCTCGGCGGCACCGTCGCGCTGGAACGCAGCGCGCCCAACCCGGTCGCCGCGATCCTCGACGACGTCGCCGCCGAGCTGCGCACGGCAGGTGCCGAGCTGGCCGACGGCAGTTGGCTCGTCGACACCGTGCGGCTGTGGAAGTCCCCGGCCGAGCTGGAGCGCGTGCGGCGCGCGGGGGAGATCGCCGACGACGCCTTCGAGGCGCTGCGACCGCGGCTGCGCGCTGGGATGACGGAGCTGGAGGTGTCGGCGCTGATCACCTCCCTGCTGGCCGAGCGCGGCAGCGAGATCGCCGCGCAGCCGGCGCTCGTCTCCTCCGGGCCGGGCGCCTGGTGCGACACCCACGCCTTCCCGTCGAGCCGCCAGCTCTCCGACCCCGACGTCGTCTGCGTCGACGCCTGCGCGGTGGTCGACCGCTACCACGTCAACCTCTGCCGCACCTACGCGATCGGCAGTCCGAACGCGCTCGCCGGCGAGCTGCTCGGACTGGCCGCCGGCTCGCTCGCCGAGCTGTGCGACGCGGCCCGCGCGGGGGAGGGGCCGGAGGCGGCGATGGCGCTGTCGGAGGCGTACGTGCGCGACCGCATCGCGGGCGAGCGGATCTGGTGGCTGGGCGGCTACGCGCTCGGGCTCGCGCTGCCGCCGAGCTGGGTCGGTCACGCCTATCTCGCCAACGACGGACCGGAGCGGATCGTCTTGCGCGACGGCTGGGTCTCCAACTTCGAGACGATCCTCTACGACCGCGACGAGGGCTTCGAGGCGGCCGCGATCGACACGGTCGTGATGGACGGGGGCGTGCTCACGCCGCTGTCGCGGCTGCCGCGCGGACTGCTGCAGGCCGGCTGATGGGCGCCACGGGACTGCCGCACGAAGCCGAGGTCGTGATCGTCGGCGGCGGCACCGCCGGCGCGGTCGTCGCGGCGCGGCTGGCGCAGGCCGGCGTCGAGGTGCTGGTGCTGGAGGCCGGCCCCGATCCCGGCCCGTTCGGCGACCCGCGCTGGCCGGCCGACCTCGTCGACGCGAGACGGCTCGGCCACTCGTGCGACTGGGGCTTCGACTCCGGCGACACGCTCCCGCAGCCGATGCGGTTCGAGCGCTCGCGCGTGCTCGGCGGCTGCTCGACGCACAACGGCGCGGTGCAGACGTGGGGCCACGCGCGCGACTACGACGGCTGGGCCGCCGCCGGCAACCCCGGCTGGAGCGCGGCCGAGCTGCTGCCGCTGTTCGAGCGCGCGTCGCAGCAGCTGCGCGTGCGGACGTACGCCGTCGAGGAGCTGACCCCGTGGCAGCGCGCCTGGCACGACGCCGGGCCGGCCGTCGGGCTGCCGCAACTGCGCGACGTCAACGACCTCGCCGAGGGGGTCGGGATCGCGCCGGAGTCGGTCAACGTCGTCGGCGACGGCGTCCGCTTCAACAACGCCTTCGCCTACCTCGACCCGGTCCGCGCGCTGCCGAACCTGACGATCGCAGGCGACGCGCTCGTCGACCGCGTGCTGATCGGACCCGACGGCGCGGCGCGCGGGGTCGCGGTCGTGCGCGGCGGCGCGGTGCACGAGGTGGCGGCGCCGCTGGTGGTGCTGTGCGGCGGCGCCTTCTGCACGCCAACGGTGCTGCTGCGCTCCGGCGTCGGCCCGGCGGCGCAGCTGCGCGCGCTCGGGATCGAGGTCGCGCTCGACCTGCCCGGCGTCGGCGAGAACCTGCACGACCAGCCGTTCGCGATGCTGCGCTGGGAGGGATCGCCGCAGCTGGTCGCCGCGATGGACGCGGCCGTCGCGCGTGGCTGGGCGCCGGACGAGCAGGTGCTGGCGAAGGCCGCCTCGCGCTTCGAGCCCGACGCCTTCGACCTGCACCTGTTCGCGTACAGCCCGACGCACATCCACGGCGGCTGGAGCTGGCATGCCGGCGCGAGCGCCCTGCGGCCGCGCTCGCGCGGGCACGTGCGGCTGACCGGGCGCGATCCCGAGGCCAAGCCGCTGATCGACCACCGCTTCCTCAGCGACCCGGCCGGCGACGACGTAGCGATGCTGATCGACGGGATCGCGCAGGTGCGCGAGCTGGCGGCGACCGGGCCGCTGGCGGCGCTGCTCGGGCGCGAGCTGACGCCGGGCGCGGACGCCGCGCAGCCGGCGGCGCTGGAGGCATGGCTGCGCGCCCATCCCGACAGCTACTGGCATCCCGTCGGGACGGCGAAGATGGGACCGGCGAGCGACTCCGCCGCGGTCTGCGACGCGCGCGGCGAGGTGCACGGGCTGCCCGGCTGCCGCGTCGCCGACGCGGCGCTGATGCCGTCGGTGCCGCGCGCGGCGACCGCGATGCCGGTGACGGTGATCGGCGAGCGGATCGCGGCGAGCATCCTCGACGAGCGCGCCGGGCGCGGCGACGCGGGCGGCGCGCGCGGGGCCCACCCCTGACTGGATCGGCCGTCGCCGCGCCCTCCAGCGCGCGGCTCGGCCGCGCCTTCTGGGCGCTGTTCGGCGTCAACGTCCTGTGCGTGCTCGCGTCGGGCGTGACGACGGCGATGCTGCCGCTGTACGTGCAGGGACCGCTCGGCGGCGGGCCGGCCGAGGTCGGTCTCGTCGTCGGCGTCGCGTCGCTGCTGGCGATGGCGCTGCGGCCGCCGCTCGGCGAGCTGGCCGACCGGATCGGGCCGCGGCCGGTCGCGATCGCCGGCGCGCTGCTCGCGATCGCGGGCGAGCTGCTGCTGCTCGTCGCGGGGGTGCTGCTGCTCGGCGGGCTGGGGCGGACGCTGACCGGCTTCGGCGGCGCGACGCTCAACACGATGATCACGATCTGGGTGATCGAGTCGGCGGTGCCGGGCGCGCGCGGGCGGGCGCTCAGCATCTTCGGCGTCAGCGTCTGGCTCGGGCTCGGCCTCGGGCCGCCGCTCGGCGAGCGGCTGCTGCACGAGTTCGGCTTCGTCGCCGTCTGGGCCACGACCGCCGCGCTCTCGAGCGCCGCGCTCTGCCTGCTGCTGACGCTGCGCAGCGCGCCGCCGCCGGCGCGCGGACGGATCCCGCGCGAAGTCGAGGAGGCCGGCGTCGCGATCGCGTGCGGGCCGCGCGCCCGCCGCGGTGTCGCGGCCAGCTTCGCCGTCTGGTTCACCCCGCTGCGCGCGGTCGCGCGGGCCGGCGTCGGAGGGACGATCTCGTGGGCCGGGCAGGGGGTCGTGCTGACCTTCCTGATCCTCCACCTGCAGGACCGTCACATCGGCGACGGCGGCGGGCTGCTCGGCCCCGGCACCGTCTTCACGATCTTCGCCGCGAGCGTGATCTCCGCGCGGCTGCTGCTGCGGACGCTGCCCGACCGCGTCGGCGGCGCGCGCGCCGCCGCCGTCTCGCTGGTCGCGGTCAGCGCCGGGCTGGCGCTGCTGGCGCTGGCGCAGTCGTTCGCGCTGGCCGCCGTCGGCGCGCTCGTGCTCGGCGGCGGCTACGCCGTCCTCTACCCGTCGCTGATGCTGATCGCGATCGCGAGCGTGCCGCCGGAGCGGCGCGGCTCGGCGACCGGCGCGGTGCTCGCCTACATGGACCTCGGGATGGCCGTCGGCGCGACGCTCGGCGGCGTGCTGGCGGCGTGGCAGGGGGAGGCGGCCGCCTTCTGGGTCGCCGCCGCCGCGCAGCTCTGCGGGGTCGCGGCGGTGTGGGGCGCGCATGACAAAGTGGATCCATCTTGAACGCGATAGGATCCCGCCGTGGCTGGTGACGAACTGCACTGGAGGACGGCCCGCGAGCTGGCCGGCGCGCTCGCGCGCCGCGAGCTGTCGAGCGTCGAGCTGACGCGTCACACGCTCGCGCGGATCGCGGCCGTCGACGGCGCCGTCAACGCGATCCCGACGGTCGTCCCCGAGCAGGCGCTCGCCGCCGCCCAGGCCGCCGACGCGCGCGCCGCCGCGGCCGCCAGAGCCGGCGAGCCGCTGCCGCCCCTCCACGGCCTGCCGATCGCGATCAAGGACCTGATGGACACGGCGGGGATCCGTACGACGTACGGCTCGCCGATCCACGCCGACCACGTCCCGACGAGAGACAGCCTGCTCGCCGAGCGGCTGCGCGCCGCGGGCGCGATCATCGTCGGCAAGACCAACACGCCCGAGTTCGGCGCCGGCTCGCAGACCTTCAACCCCGTCTTCGGCCCGACCCGCAACCCGCACGACCTGACGCGCACCGTCGGCGGCTCCAGCGGCGGCGCGGCGGCCGCGCTCGCGGCCGGGCTGCTGCCGCTTGCCGACGGCTCCGACCTCGGCGGCAGCGTCCGCAACCCCGCCTCCTTCTGCAACGTCGTCGGGCTGCGGCCCTCGCCCGGCCGGATCCCCAGCGGCCGGCCCGGCAACGCCTGGGACCCGATGTCGCTGCTCGGCCCGATGGCGCGCGACGTGCGCGACGCCGGTCTGCTACTGGCGGCGCTCGCCGGCCGCGACGACCGCGCGCCGATCGCGCTCGACGACGACCCCGCGCCGTTCGCCGCGATCGAGGCGGCCGACTTGCGCGGCGTGCGGATCGGCTGGAGCCGCACGGTCGACGGGCTGCCGGTCGACCCGGCCGTCACGGCGGTGCTGGAGACCGCGCGCGCCGTGCTCGTCGCGCTCGGCGCCGAGGTCGTCGACCACGAGCCCGACCTCGCCGGCGCCGACGAGGCGTTCGAGACCTTCCGCGCCTTCGAACTGTTCGCGGCGCACGTTGGCGACTACGAGGCGGCGCCGCACCTGATCAAGCCGGTGCTGGCGCAGAACATCCGCGACGGCGCGGCGCTCAGCGCCGCCCAGCTCGCGCGCGGCGCCGAGCTGCGGACGGAGGTCTACCGCCGCACCCAGCACCTGCTGGAGACGCGCTTCGACCTGCTCGCGCTGCCGACGGTGCAGGTGCCGCCGTTCCCGGTCGAGCAGGAGTGGGTCACCGAGATCGAGGGGATCGCGATGGAGCAGTACTTCACCTGGATGCGCTCGTGCACGCGGATCTCCGCGACGACGTTGCCGGCGCTGTCGGTCCCGGCCGGCTTCACGCCGCAGGGGCTGCCGGTCGGCCTCCAGCTCGTCGGCCGCCACCGCGACGAGCTGACGCTGCTGCGCCGCGCCGCCGCCTTCGAGGACGCGACGCAGCACTGGCGCAGACGGCCGGCGCAGGTGCCGGCATGAGCACCCCGGCCGCGGCCGGCACGCTGCGCGCTCCCGGCGCCCGCGCGATCACCGGCAGAGCGGTGCTCGTCGGCGTGATCGGCGGCCTGCTGTCGGGCCTGCTCGGCGTCGGCGGCGGCGTGATCATGATCCCGCTGCTGGTGCTGTGGTTCGGTCTCGACCAGCGCAGCGCCCACGCCGTCTCGCTCGCCGCGATCATCCCGATCTCGATCGGCGGGATCGTCACCTACGGCGCCGCCGGCGAGGTCGACGTCGTGCAGGCGATCATGCTCGCGCTCGGCTCGATCGTCGGCGCCCGCTACGGCGCGAAGATGCTCGCCGACATCGAGCCGGCGAGACTGCAGTTCGTCTTCGGGATCTTCCTCGTCGGCGCCGCGATCGTGATGGCGGTGACGACATGAGCGTCGGGCTCGCGCTCGGGCTGATCGCCTTCGGGCTCGCCGTCGGCGCGGCCGCCGGGCTGCTCGGCGTCGGCGGCGGGATCCTGATGGTGCCGTTCCTGACGCTGGCGATCGGCGTCGAACAGCACGCCGCGCAGGCGACCTCGCTGCTCGTCGTGCTGCCGACCGCCGTCGTCGCGACGATCACGTTGCAGCGGCGCGGCGTCGGCGACCTGTGGGGTGCGCTCCAGCTCGGCGCGCTGGGGGCGGTCGGCGCCGTCGGCGGCGGCCTGCTGGCGCTCGCGCTGCCGGCGACGACGCTGCGGATCTGCTTCGCCGTCTTCCTCGGCGGCATCGGCGTGCGGCTGGCCCGCTCCGGATGGGCGGCGATGCACGCCGCCGCGCCGGGGTCGCATGGCTGAGGGGCTCGCCCCGGCCGCACGAGCACCAGCGCCCGGCGGCCCCGGCGCACCCGGCCCCGCGCCGCCGCGCAGACGCGCGCTCGACGGCGTCTTCTGGCTGCTGTTCGGCTCCTCCGCGCTCTCCTTCCTCTCGATCGGCGCGACGACGCCGGTGCTGCCGCTGTTCGTCCACGACGAGCTGGGCGGCAACGCCTTGGAGGTCGGGATCGTCACCGGCATCACCGCGCTGGTGGCGATCGTGCTGCGGCCGTCCGCCGGCGCCTTCGGGGACCGCCGTGGCCGCCGCGTCGCCGCGCTGCTCGGCTCGCTCGTGATGGGCGCCGGCGCCGCCTTGCTGCTGGCGCCGGAGCTGCTGCCGCTGGTGATCGTCGCGCGGCTGGCGGTCGGGCTCGGCGAGGCGCTGCTGTCGATCGCCTCGATGGCGTGGGTGATCGACCGCGCGCCGCCGGAGCACCGCGGCCGCGCGCTCGGCGCCTTCGGCATGTCGATCTGGCTCGGGCTCGGCCTCGGCCCGCTGATCGGCGAGTCGCTGCGCGTCGACCACGGCTACAGCGCCGTCTGGATCTTCTGCGCCCTGGCCGGCCTGGGAGCCGGCGCCCTGCTGATCTTCGCGCCGGCCCCGCGCAGAGCCGATGCGCCGCCCTCGGACGCTCTCGGCGAGGACGGCTGGCGTCGCTTCCTGCCGCAGATCCCGCGCGCCGCGCTGCGGCCCGGCGCCGTGATCGCCCTGGCGCTCTACGGCGAGGGGATCATGGGCGCCTTCGGCGTCATCCACCTCGTCGACCGGGGCGTCCCCGAGGGGGCCCATCTCGGCGGCGCGGCGTCGATCTTCACCATCTTCGCCGCCGTCACGTTCGCCGCGCGGCTCGGCGCCGTATGGCTGGTCGACCGCGTCGGGCCCTACCTCTGCGCCCTGCTGGCGACCGCCTTCGTCGGCGCCGGCTGGGTGCTGTTCGCCGTGGCCGACGGCTTCCCGGCGGCGGCCGGCGGGGCGGCCCTGGTCGGCTGCGGCTACGCATTGCTCTATCCCGCGCTCGGACTGCTGGTCACGACGCGCGTCGCGGCCGCCGACCGCGGCGTCGGGCTCGGCACGTTCATGGCGTTCATGGACATGGGCTTCGGTGCCGGCGCGGTGATCGGCGGCGTGCTCGTCGGGCTCAGCTCGACAGGACTGACCTTCTGGTCGGCGGCGGCCGCGGCGCTGATCGGCGCCGTGCTGCTGCTGACCCCCGGCGCGCGCCCGCTGCGCGCCGTCAGATCGGACTCGCAACTCGAACCACTGGGAGCTGAACCACACCCATGAGCGGACCGCAGCTGCTGACCGGCGAGATCGTGACGATGGACCCGCGCCGGCCGCGCGTCGAGGCGCTGGCGCTCGACGGCGGCCGCGTCGTCGGCTGGGGGAGTCGCGCCGAGGCGGCCGCGGCGCTGCCGGCCGGCACACCGGCGCAGGCGTTGCCGGGGACGGTCGTGCCGGGGCTGATCGACTCGCACGTGCACATGCTGTGGGGCGGGCGCGACCGCGACCGCGTCGAGCTGGCCGGCTCCGCCTCGGTCGCAGAGCTGCTGGAGCGGATCCGCCGCTTCGCCGCCGAGCGGCCCGACGACCCGTGGATCGTCGGCAGCGCCGGCGTCGACGCCGAACGGCTGGCGGAGAGACGGTTCCCGACGCGCGCCGAGCTGGACGAGGCGGCCGGCGGGCGGCCGCTGTTCCTCGACCGCCGCGCCCACGACGCGCTCGTCAACAGCGCCGCATTGGCCGCCGCCGGGATCGGTCGCGACACGCCCGACCCGCCCGGCGGCGTGATCGAGCGCGACGGCGACGGCGAGGCGACCGGCCTGCTGGTCGAGCGGCCGGCCGCCGAGCTGGTCGAACGGATGCTGCCGGAGGCGACCGTCGCCGACCGCATGCGCTGGCTGCGCGCGATCCAGCCGACCTTCCACGCCGTCGGGATCACGTCGATCTGCGATCCGGCGCTGCTGCCGGAGGAGATGCTCGCCTACGAGGCGTCGCTGGCAGCCGGCGAGCTGAAGGTGCGCACGACGATGATGCCGCTCGGCGACGGCGAGGTCGATCCCGCCGAGCGGATCGCCGCCTTCCAAGCCGCCGGCGTCGACCTCGACCGCGAGCAGCCGCTGCTGCGCGTCGGGCCGCTGAAGCTGTTCGGCGACGGCGGCGGGTCGCTGGCGACCGCGCTGCTGCACGAGCCGTGGCCCGGCACCGACGGCTACCACGGCAACCTCACGACCTCGCGCGAAGGGCTGCACGCCTACGCGCAGTGGTGCGCGGCGAACGGCCGCGGCCTCGGCGTCCACTGCGTCGGCGACGCCGCGATCGACATGGTGCTCGACGCCTTCGCCGCCGCCGACGCCGCGCACGGCCCGATCGCGCCGCTCGGCTTCACGCTGATCCACGCCTACCTGTGGCCGTCGGCGGCCGCGATCAGACGCACGCGCGAGCTGGGGGTGCTGGTCGCGACGCAGGCGCCGCTGCAGTGGTCGTTCGGGCGCGGGCTGATCGAGCGCTTCGGCGCCGAGGCGATCGGCCGCGCGCACCCGTTCCGCAGCTGGCTGGAGGCCGGCGTGACGGTCGGCGGCGGCTCCGACGGACCGGGGGAGAAGCTGGCGCCGTTGTTCTCGCTGTGGCAGCTGCAGGCGCGCACGGTCGACGGCTTCGACGAGCCGGTCGGCCTCGACGAGGCCGCCAGCGCCGAGCAGGCGCTGGCGCTCTACACGACCGGCGCCGCCGCGATCACCGGCATGCCGCGCACCGGCCGCCTCGCGCCCGGCTGCGAGGCCGATCTCGCCGTGCTCGACGTCGACCCGCTGCGCGCGCCGCCTGCGGCGTGCCGCGACGGGCGCGTGCTGAAGACGATCGTGGGCGGCGAGGTCGTCCACGAGGACTGAAGGGAACCGTCAGATGATCATCGACGCCTACAACACCGCGCAGAACGTGCGCGGCCGCTCCGACTACCTGACCGGCGCCAAGCCGGGCGAGCCGCCGCCCCCGCACAGACCGTTCGACCCCTCGCGGCTGATCGAGCGGATGGACGCCGCCGACGTCGACATGGCGATGGTCTGCTCGCTCGCGCAGCGGATCGAGAACGACTTCATCGCCAGCCTCGTCGCCGACCACCCGGACCGCCTCTTCGGCTTCGGCCAGGTGCTGCCGCAGGACGACGACGCCTTGGAGACGATCGACAGGATCGCCGAGGCCGGCCTCTCAGGGCTGAAGCTGCACCCGTCGATGCACGGCTACCACGTCGCCGACCACGGCCTGCTCGACCCCGTCTTCGCGCGCTGCCGCGAGCACGGGCTGGCGGTCCTGATCAACGCGCTCGACGACTCCTTCTGCGCTCCGTTCGCGATCGAGGAGATCGCGAAGGGCTTCCCCGAGGTGCCGACGATCATCGCCCACATGGGCGCCGTCTGGAACGTGCCGGAGGCGATCATCGTCGCCGAGCGCCACGACCACATCCTGCTCGAGACCTCGGCGACGCTGCTCGCCGACGTGCGGCGCGCCTACGCGCGCGTGGGACCGCGGAAGATCGTGATGGGGACCGAATGGCCCGGCCACGACTTCGACCTCGAGCGGATGAAGATCGGCAAGGCGATCGAGGACCCGGCCGACCGCGCGCTGATCGAGGGCGGCAACATGGCGCGGATCCTGAGGCTGTAGACGCGCCCGCTTACCAGCGCCGGATCGTCTTGGCGGGCAGCAGCTCGCGGACGGTCGCGCGCCCGACGACGCCGTCGTCGTAGACGAGCACGGTGGCGTCCGGGCAGTAGTCGGCCAGCAGCTCGCGGCAGATGCCACAGGGGCTGATCACGCGCAGCACGCCGGCCGGCTTGAAGTGGACCGCGACGACGGTCTCGACGTCGAGGTCGCCGGCCGCCGCGGCGGCGCCGAGCGCCATCCCCTCGGCGCAGATGCCGCTGCGGCGCGCTGAGCCGTCGACGTGCAGGCCGACGTGCACGGCGCCCGCGCGCGTGCGCAGCGCGGCCGCGACCTCGTGGCGACCCGGCTCGTGACGGGCGCCGAGCAGTTCCTCCGCGCGCGTGAGCAGCTCCTGCTCGGCGGCGGTCAGGTCAGGGGGAAGCTCCATCGAGCGAGGATACAAAATCCCCGTAAGAGGATCCATTTGTGCATGATGTCCATATACGGCGGGGCTGAGAATCGTGTCGAAGCCTTGACGCTCGCCGTGGCTCCCGTTACGGTTCTCCCAACTTGGATCCACGGACACACCAAATGGATCCCAGACGTCACATCGAACGTCGCGAGAGTCACGCGGTCGCCCTCGCCCCCCCAGCGGACCTGGCGGACTCGCTTTGCCAACAGGAGGCAGGTACATGGACGATCAGACGCAGCGGTGGAACGGCGAGCTCTCTCGTCGCACGTTGCTCAAGCGCGGAAGCGCGACCCTTGGAGTGCTTGCGCTCCCGGGCGTGCTCGCCGCCTGCGGAAGCAGTGACGACGGTGGATCGACCACGGCCGCGACGTCGGCGGCCAGAGCATCGACCGAGCCCCCTGAGCTGACCAGACTGATCGAGGCGATCAGATCGGACGAGGTCATCATCGGCTCGTTCGGCGGCACGACCGAGGAGGCTCGCAAGGCCGCCTTCTGGGACTCCTTCACCGAGCGCACCGGCGTCAAGATCCGGACCGTCGACATCCCGGGCTCGCTCGGCGACGACATGCTGCTCGGCAAGGCGCCGACGAGATGGGACGCGGTCCACTCCAGCGGCTACATGGTGATCCTCGCTGACGGCGGCAGAAAGCCGCTGCCGACGCTCGAGATGACCGAGGACCTGGTGCCGCCCGAGGTCGCGAAGTCCTCGTTCCAGTCGTTCTTCATGGGCTACGTGCCCGGTTACATCACCGGCACGTGGGACGAGGAGATGGCCGGCTGGGCCGACTTCTTCGACACGAGAAAGTTCCCCGGGAAGCGCGCCTGGCCGAACAGATACTACTTCGAGGGCACCCGCGAAGCGGCCCTGCTGGCCGACGGCGTCACGCCCGAGGACCTCTACCCGCTCGACGTCGAGCGCGCCAACGCGAAGATCAAGTCGATCTGGGACGACATGGTCTTCTACGAGGCCTATCCGCAGATCCAGCAGTTTCTCTCCTCCGGCACCGTCGCGGTCGCATTCGCGCCGAACGGCATCTTCGCTGGCGCCAGAAAGCAGGGCCTCGACGTCACGATCGACTGGACGCTCCCGCTCCTCTCGCTCAACAACATGGCCGTCATGCCCGATGCACCTAACCTCGATGCGGTGCAGGCGCTCGCCGGCTGGTGCGCGCAGCCGGAGCGCGCGGCCGAGTTCGCGCGCCTCACCAACTACGGCCCGCCCGTCAGAGCGGCCTTCGACGAGATGACGCCGGAGGAGGTCAGAAACCTCCCGAACGCCCCCGGCCGCGACACCGTCATGCCGACCGACAAGTACCTGTCGGAGGTCTTCGAGATGCTCGCCGCCGACAACCAGAAGCTGTTCTCGTAGGTAGCCGCTCGCACCATGTCTGTCCGTTCACACCCCGTGCAGCCGCTGCCGGCGCCCGCGCGCCGTGCGTCCTCGCGGCTGCGCGGGGCGTTCGGCGGCAGCGGCGTCGTGTGGCTGCTCGCGCCGCCGCTCGTCTTCCTCTTCCTGCTGCTGTTCGTCCCGGTGATCTACCTGATCTTCGAGGCGTCGAAGGAGTCCGGCTTCTCGCGCGCCTTCGAGGACACCGTCTTCACCGACTCGATCCCGCGCACCTTCGTGCTCGCCGCGATCGTGACCGCCTTCGCGATGCTGCTGGGCACGATCTACGCGCTCGCGATGGCCGTCGCGCCGCGCTGGATCGCGGTCGTGATGCTGGTCGCGCTGATCACGCTCTTCTGGACCTCGCTGCTGGTCCGCACCTACGGCTGGATGATCCTCTACTTCCCGAGAGGCCCGCTGTTCGACGCGCTCAACGCCGTCGGCCTGCGCGACAGACCGCTCGACATCTACCAGACCAACTTCGCCTCCTATCCGGCGATGGTCCACGTGATGCTGCCGTTCGTCGTGCTGCCGGTCTACGCCTCGCTGCTGCAGCTCGACCCGCTCCAGGTGCGCGCCGCGCGCGTGCTCGGCGCCAAGCCTTTCCTGATCCTGCGCAGCGTCGTGCTGCCGCAGCTGCGCGCCGGCATGCTCGCCGCCGGGGTGCTCGTCTTCATCATGTCGCTTGGCTTCTACGTCACGCCCGAGATGCTCGGAAGCCCCACCGGCTCGATGGTCGCCGGCGTGATCGGCGGCAAGTTCAACCTGCCCGGCCAGACCTCGGTCGCGGCCGCGATGTCGGTGCTGCTGGTGCTGGTGATCGTGATCTTCTACGCGATCGCCGACCGCGTCTTCGGCGTCAGCAAGCACTGGGGGAGAAGCTGATGCGCAGTGAGCTGCGGGCCGGACTCGGGTTCGGCCGCCTTCCCTTCCTCGCGATCGGCGCGCTGCTGGTCATATTCCTGCTGTTGCCGCTGCTGGTGATCGTGCCGACCTCGTGGACCTCCGGAATGCTGCTCGAGTTCCCGCCGAGAGGGTTCTCGCTGCAGTGGTACGACAGAATGCTCGCCGACCCGACGTGGACCGATCCGCTGAAGGTGTCGCTGAAGATCAGCTTCTTCGCGGCGCTGCTGGCGACGACGGTCGGCACCGCGGCGGCGCTCGGCATGCGGCGCCTGACGCTCGGTCGTGGCGGCGCGCTCGTGCGCAGCCTCTTCATCCTGCCCATGGCGATCCCGTACGTCTCCTACGCGCTCGGGATGTACAACGTCTTCCTCGACCTGCCCGCCGGGCTGAGCGAGACGATCGTGCCGCTGATCCTCGCGCAGTCGCTGATCACCTTCCCGCTCGTCTACATCGTCGTCTCGGGCGCGCTCTCGGGCGTCGATCCGCGGCTGGCGAGCGCCGCCTCGACGCTCGGCGCGCGCTGGCCGACGGTCGTCTGGCGGATCGAGCTGCCGCTCGTGCGCCCCGCGATCCTCGCCGGCGGCCTGTTCGCCTTCGCGACCTGCTTCGACGAGGCGGTGCTGGCGATCTTCCTGGCGCCGATCGACCAGGTCACGATCGCGCAGCAGCTGTACCGCTCCGCCAACGAGGCGATCGCCCCGACCCTGTCGGCCGTCTCCACCTCGATCACGCTGCTCGCGATCGTGGTGCTCGGCCTCGCAACACTGATCGGCCGACGTGCCGGAACCCGAAACGGAGGAACGGCATGAGCGTCCGGCTGACTTTGGAGGACGTGCGCGTCGAGCTCGGCGGCAACGAGATCCTGCACGGCATCTCGCTCGACGTCGCGCCCGGCGAGTTCGTCACGCTGCTGGGCCCGTCGGGCTCGGGCAAGACGACGACGCTGAACGTGATCGCCGGCCTGATCAGAACGAGCGGCGGCCACGTCCGCTTCGACGGCGAGCCGGTCGAGAAGCGGCCGCCGCACGACCGCGACATCGGCCTCGTCTTCCAGTCGTACGCGCTCTTCCCGCACATGACCGTCGGCGACAACGTCGGCTTCCCGCTGCGCACGCGCGGCATCTCGAAGGGCAGACGGCGCGAGATCGCCGAGCGGATGCTCGACCTCGTCCACCTGCCCGGGATGATCGACCGCGGCGTGCGCTCGCTCTCGGGCGGTCAGCAGCAGCGTGTCGCGCTCGCCCGCGCGCTCGCGCCGGAGCCGAGCGTGCTGCTGCTCGACGAGCCGATGGCCGCGCTCGACAAGCAGCTGCGCGAGACGATGCAGATCGAGATCAAGCGGATCCAGGCGTCGGTCGGCGTCACGACGGTCGCGGTCACGCACGACCAGACCGAGGCGCTGACGATGTCGGACCGCGTCGCGATCATGCGCGACGGCCACGTCGAGCAGCTCGACGCGCCGGAGGTGCTCTACCGCAGACCGGCGACGCTGTTCGCCGCCCGCTTCCTCGGCGAGGCGAACCTGCTGCCGGTCGACGCGGGGCGCCTGCTCGGCTTCGACGCGGAGGTCGGCGCGCGCGCCGGCACCGCGATCGTGCGGCCGGAGGAGCTGACGCTCGGCGAGCGCGCGCACGAGCAGGCGCCGCGCATCAGAGCATCGGTGCGGACGACCTCGTTCCAGGGCACGCGCTACCGCGTCGAGTGCGTCCATCCGCAGCTCGGCGAGCTGGTCGCGTCGATCCCGCCGGACGTCGCGCCGGCCGCGGTCGCGCCCGGCAGCGAGATCGAGATCGCCTGCGCGATCCCGGCCGCGATCCACGTGCTCGCCGACGTCGTGCCGCCGGCCGAGGGGGCCGGCGCGCCGTCGGCGTCAAAGCTCGCCGCGGCGTGATCGAGACAGTCCTCGGCCCGATCGAGGCGGCGTCGCTCGGCGTCGCCTCGATGCACGACCACCTGCTGATCGACGCGCGGATCCTGCACGCGCCGGCGCGTGAGCCGTTGCCGGAGCCGCCGCTGGTGACGCTGGAGAACCTCGGCTTCGTGCGCTGGAACCTGCTCGCGCTGGAGGACAACCTCGTGCTCGACGACGCCGAGCTGGCGGCGAGCGAGCTGGCGCGCGCGTACGCCGAGGGTCAGCGGGCGGTCGTCGACGTGACCTGCTGGGGGCTCGGCGCCGACCCGGCGCGGCTGCCGGCGATCGCGCGCGCGAGCGGCATGCACGTGATCGCGGGGGTCGGGGTCTACCTCGACCGGCCGCATCCCGAGCGCGTCTCGGAGCTGTCGGAGAGCGAGCTGGCGGAGGAGTTCGAGCGGGCGCTGACGGTCTCCTACGACGGCTGCGACTTCCGCGCCGGGCTGCTCGGCCTCGTCGGCACGAGCGAGCCGGTGACGGCCGGCGAGCTGACCGCCCTGCGCGCCGCCGGGCGCGCCGCCGCCGCGACCGGCGCCGCCGTCACCGTGCGGCTCGACCCGGCCGCGCGCCGCGGGCCGTGGGTGCTCGACGAGCTGGCAGCGGTCGGCTGCCCGCCGGGGCAGGTGATCTTCGGCAACGTCGACGAGTTCCTCGAGCTGGACTACCTGCAGGGGCTCGCCGCCGAGGGCGCGAACCTGGAGCTCTGCTTCGGCAACGAGGCCTATTACCGCGACGGCTACGGCGACCCGACCGACGGCGAGCGCCTCGCCGGCACGCTGGCGCTGCTGGAGGCGGGGCTGGCGGGGCAGATCGTGCTCGGCTGCTCGGTCTGGACCAAGAGCCAGCTGCGCGCCTACGGCGGGATGGGCTACGAGCACCTGCTGCGGCGGATCGTGCCGACGCTGCGCAAGCGCGGCGTCCCCGACTCCCAGCTCGACGAGATGCTGATTCACAACCCCGCCCGGCTGCTCGACCGATGATCGACGCGAGCCTGACGATCCACCCCGAGATGCTCCACGGCGGCCGCCGGCCGACCGTCGAGCACCCGTTCTCGCTCGCCGCCGGCGACGACTACAACGTCACGCGCTGGACGATCAGCGCGCACGCCGGCACGCACGTCGAGGCGCCGCTGCACACCGTCGCCGACGGTCTTGCCATCAATGCGCTGCCGTTGGAGCTGTTCGTCGGGCCGGCGCGCGTGCTCGATCTGACCTTCGTGGACGGCGAGGAGGTGAGCGCCGCGGATCTCGTGCGCGCCGGCCTCGGCGACGACGCGCGCGTGCTGCTGCGCACGCGCAACTCGGCGACCGTCCTGCGCGAGCGCGAGAAGGCCGAGGCGTGGGTCGGCGTCGCGCCCGATGCCGCGGCGCTGCTGGTGGAGCGCGGCGTGCGGCTGCTCGGCGTCGACTACCTGACGGTCGAGGCGCCGGCGCGCGAGGCGACCTTCGACGCCCACCGGATCCTCAACGGCGCCGGCGTCGCGCTGATCGAGTCGGTCGACCTGAGCGCGGTCGAGGCCGGGCTCGTGGAGCTGATCTGCCCGCCGCTGCGGCTGGCCGCGGAGGCGGCGCCGGCGCGCGTCGTGATCGTGCCGGGGCGTGCCGCGGGCGGCGCGGGCGCTGCCGCGGGCGCGCTGATCGACATCTCGATCCCGCTCGGCGAGGCGACGCTGACGTGGGGGATGGCGCCGCAGCGGATCGACGTCGAGACGCTCGCGGGCGGCGACCACTGCAACGTCACGCGCTGGTACCTGGGGTCGCACAGCGGCACCCACGTCGACGCGCCGATCCACTACAGCGACGGCGCGCGCACGATCGACGACGTGCCATTGGAGACGCTCGCCGGCCGCTGCCAGGTGCTCGACGTGACGGCGGCGAGCGCGGACATCACCGCCGCCGACCTGCTCGCCGCCGGGCTCGGCGACGCGCCGCGGGTGCTGCTGAAGACGCGCAACTCGGATGAGCGGCTGCTGCACGGCGACGCGCGCCCGGAGCAGTGGATCGGGCTCAGCGGCGACGGCGCGAAGCTGCTCGTCGAGCGCGGCGTGAGGCTGGTCGGGATCGACTTCCTCAACCTGGAGGGGAAGGAGCAGAGCGCCGGCGGCTGGGCCGCCCACCACGTCCTCTGCGATGCCGACGTGGCGATCCTCGAGGCGATCGACCTCGCGGCGGTGGAGGCCGGCGACTACGAGCTGTGGGCGCTGCCGCTGCCGCTGCGCGGCGCCGAGGCGGCGCCGGCGCGCGCCTTCCTGCGGCCGCTCGTGGCGGGCGATGCTGGCGCGGCGGTCTCGCCGTGACCGCCGCCGTCTGCGACCGGCTCTTCTGCCTCACCGTCGGCTGGGAGCTGGTGCCGGAGGGAGTCTCGCTCGAGGGCGGCTCGCGCGAGATCCTGCGCGAGCCGGTGATCGCGATCGTCGCGCGCTCGCCGATCGGCTGGGTGCTGCTGGAGACGGGGATCGACGCGCGCCGCTTCCGCGGCGTCACCGAGCATCCGATCTACCCCGTCGGCCTGCCCGAGTTCCCGACCGGCGGCGACCCGCTGCTCGACGCGCTCGCCGAAGTCGGCCTCGCGCCCGGCGACCTCGCGCTGGCGGCCGTCTCGCACCTGCACGTCGACCATGCCGGCGGGCTGCGCCACCTCGCCGCGGCGGGCGTCGAGGTCGTGGTGCAGCGGCGCGAGCTGGAGTTCGCGCTGGAGCGCGCCGGCGCGCCCGAGTTCTACGCGCGCGACGACTACGAGCGACCGGAGCTGCGCTGGCGTGTGCTCGACGACGGCGACGGCGAGATCGCGCCGGGGATCGACGCGATCTGGACGCCCGGCCACGCACCAGGACACATGTCCTACCGCGTGCGGATGGCCGAGTCGGGCACATGGCTGTTCGCGATCGACGCGATCGACCTGCAGCGCGGGATCGACGAGGACCGCTGCGTCGGCTGGTCGGCCGATCCCGCCGACGGCCCGCTGCGGCGGCGCTCGCACGACCGCCTGCTTGCGCTCGCCGCCGCCGAGGGCGCGCGGCTGGTGCCCGGCCACTGTCCCGTCACGTGGCCGACGCTTTCGCACACGGAAGGATTTCGATGACTGTCACGACCCTGCCGGCGCCGCCGCCGGCGATCTCCCACGACGAGTTCGCCGCGCGCCGCGGGCGGGCGGTCGAGCTGGCGCGCGACGCCGGCCTCGACGGGCTGCTCGTGTGGGGCAGCCGCAACTGGCCGTGGGCGGTCAGATACCTCGCCGACCACCAGTCGGGCTTCATGCAGCAGGGCGCGAACGCGACGACGTTCGGCGACAAGGGCTTCTCGGTGCTGGTGCTGCCGGTCGAGGGCGAGCCGATCCTCGTGCTCGACCAGCGCGTCAGACCGGGCGAGGTCGCGATCGCCGACGCGCGCACCGGCACGACGATCACGCCGGCCGTCGCCGAGGCGCTGCGCGAGACCGGCCTCGCGGGCGGCCGCATCGGCGTCGTGGGCGAGGGCGCGCTGCTGGCGCGCCAGCAGCGCGAGGTCGAGCAGGCGCTCGGCGCGCCGCTGTCGCTGACGCCGGCCGACCGCCTGATCGAGCCGCTCGCGCGCGTCAAGTCGCCGGCCGAGCAGGAGCTGCTGCGCTACGCCTCGCTCGTCGGGGCGACCTGGATGGAGACGATGATGGCGGCGGCCGCGCCGGGGCTGACGGAGGGCGATCTCGTCAGCATCGGGCTGCCGGTGCTGATCGGTGCCGGCGGCTGGCCGATGGACGTGGTCGCCGGCTCCGGCAACCCCGCGCGCCCGCAGGCCGAGCGCGGGATCCCGTCGTTCAACGCCCGTCGTCCGTTCGCGGTCGGCGACCTGCTGCGCGTCGACGGCTTCGGCCCTGTCGCCGGCGGCTACCAGTGCGACCTCGCGCGCTCGACCTGCGTCGGCGCCGAGCCGACGGCGGCGCAGCGCGAGGTGCTGGAGCAGGCGGTCGAGCTGATCGACACGCTGATCGCGGCGTTGCGGCCGGGCACGACGCTCGGCGCCGTCCACGACATCGGCGTCGAGTTCCTGACCGAGCGCGGCCACCCGCCGCACGGCTACTTCGAGGGCTTCTGGCCGGCCTTCGGCCACCAGATCGGCCTGTCGACCGAGGGTCCGTTCGTCTCCGAGGGCGAGACCGCGGTCGTCGAGCCGGGGATGACGATGGCGCTGGAGATCGTCGTCGGGACGCCGGAGACCGGCGGCATCAGCCACGAGGAGTGCGTGATCGTGCACGCCGACCGCGTCGAGGTGATCACGGCCGGCTGCAGACAGCGGTGGTGGTGAGCGGCGGCGCCGCCGACGCGGGCGGCTCGGCCGATGTCGACCCCGCCGTCTGGTGGCTCGACGGCGTGCGGTCGCGGATCGCGCTCCACGGCGACGTGACCGGCGGCCGCGTCGCCGTGCTGGAGGAGGTCGCCCCGCGCGGGACTTGCTCGCCGCTGCACTCGCATCCCGAGGACGAGACCTGGCAGCTGCTGGAGGGGAGCGCGACGTTCTGGATCGGCGCGGAGGCCGCGCCGCGCCGCTGCGGCCCCGGCGACGCCGTCTTCGCCGCCGGCGGCACCCCGCACGCGCTGCGCGTCGAGTCAGAGCGCGCCCGCATGGTCGTGATCTCAACGCCGGCCGGGTTGGAGCGCTGGGTCGAGCAGCTCGGCACCCGCGCCCCCGACGACCCGCCCCCGCCGCGCGAGCGGATCAGCGCCGTGGCGCGTGCGCTCGGCGTCGTCGTGCACGGGCGGCCGCCGGAGGGGTGAGCGGCCGGATGCGAGGGGCAGCGTGCGCGGGATCGCTACGGGACCACGAGGTTGTGCACCTCGAACATCGTGGGCTCGCCCGGAGAGATGCCCATCGCGGCCAGCACCGGCATCAGCCGCTCGCCGAACGCGTCGAACTGCTCACGCGTGCTCCAGATCTCGCTGACGAGCAGGCTGCCGTCCTCGCCGAAGCAGACGTGCATCTCGAGCCCCTCGGGCGGAAAGCCTCTATCGCTCAGTCGGCGGATGGTCTCGTCGTACTGCTCGGCAGTGAGCGACTGGGGGTTGAAGCGGACAACGAAGCTCATGACGGCCCCTTTCTGGGATGCGACCGACGATAGCCAAAAGCAGGTGCATCGAACGGTCGCAGCGCTTCCGTCATCCGACTTCCATACCGGAGCGGAGGTCGTTGGCACACGGCCCGAGCCGGGCAGACCGGCGGGCCGTCAGGGGCGGCGGGCAGGCGGATCGACGCGACGAGCGCGCGCTCTGAGCGCGCGACGGCGAGCGACCTCGCGCTCGACGTCGGTGACGACCGTCACCGTGGCGCTCGGGTCACCGGGGTAGTGGTCGACCTCGTCCGCGGCGAGCGATTCCAGGATGGAGTCGAAGTCGCCGGGCTGCGGGTCGGGGTCTGTCCAAGGATCGCGCGTCATGACCTCCGCCAATTCAGTCTACGCTCACGAATCGTCGATCTCCACCCCGTCACGATCATCCAGGCGTCGTCGTTGAGCGTGCGTTCGATCACCAGCGTCAGTGCGCGACCACCATCTGTACGCCCGACAAGCAGCCGCCGCTCGGTCACGTTGCTGCCGGTCGGATTGCGGACGACCACATACGCGTTGCGTGGGAGCTGCCGCGCTTCTGCGAGCGAGATCCCGCGCGCACCGAGCTTCGCGATCGCCACCGGGTTCGCGAGCAGTTCGACGATCGACGGCGGTCCCATGAGTGGGCTGGACGCTACGTCGGCCGCCTGTGACGACTCCAGACGTGTTCGCAACGGATCTGCGGAGGAACTGTGGGAGAAGCGTCGCTGCGAGGGGCAGACTGGCCGCATGGAGAACGACCGACGTGACGCGCGGCTCGCGCGGCTGGAGCCGTTCGTGGGGGAGTGGCGGATCGAGGCGCCGGCCTTCGCGGCGGAGGTCGATCCCGACCTCGCCGGCGCCGCGCGCGTGACCTTCGCGTGGACGCTCGGCGGCGCCTTCCTGCTGCAGCGCTCGGCGATCCCGGTGCCGGGCGCGCCGGACGGGCTGTCGGTGATCGCGCCCGACCACGACGGCGACGGCTACACGCAGCACTACTTCGACTCGCGCGGCGTCGTGCGGATCTACGCGATGACGTTCGACGGCCGCGACTGGACGCTCGAACGGCACAGACCGGACTTCACGCCGCTGCCGTTCCACCAGCGCTGGATCGGCTCCTTCAGCCGCGACGCGAGCACGATCGAGGGACGCTGGGAGACCTCGCCCGACGGCGAGTCGTGGGAGCTCGACTTCGAGCTGACCTACGTGCGGCTGACCTGAAGCTCGGGGAACGTCCAGGGGTTCCCCCGGTTGGCGGCGCGGCCCGGCGGCGGAAGGATCCGCCGTCCACCACGTCACCGAACCGTCCAGGAGCCGTCATGTCGATCGAGAACCCGAGGGAGGCCCCGCGCGGCGTCATCGCCCGCGCGATCGGCAGCGCCCGCGCCGCGCGGGTCGCGCGCCGGCTGCTGTCGGTGATCGCGCTCGTGGGCGCGCTCGCCGCCGCCCTCGCCCTCGCCGCGCCGAACGCCGGCGCGGCCGCGACGCCGGGCGGCGGCGCGCGGATCGTCAACCCCAGAGGCGCAGCCAGAATCCCGTGGCAGGCGGCGCTGGTGCGGCTGAACGAGAACGGGCAGATCACGCTGCCGTTCGGCGTCTTCTGCGGCGCGACCGTGCGCGACGCGACGCACGTGATCACCGCCGCGCACTGCGTCGACGACTCCGACGCCGGGGAGCTGGCGGTCGTCGCGGGCTTCGTCTCGCGCGAGACCCCGGAGGCCGGGGCGGAGGCGGCCGGCGTGACGGCGATCACGTCGCATCCCGGCTTCGACGCCGCCTACCGCAACGACCTCGCGATCCTGACGCTCGACCACGCGCTGACGCTCGACGGTCCGACGATCACGGGCCTGCCGGTCGTGCCGGCCGGCACCGACGTGATCGGCGACGGCGCCTTCATCTCCGGCTGGGGCGACATGGATCCCTTCACCGAAGGCGGCCAGCAGCCCGACCTGCTCCAGCTCGCCGAGATCGGCGTCCACCCCGACGCGCAGTGCGGCGGCTACGGCGACGGCTTCGTGCCGGCGCTGATGATCTGCGCCGGCGGCAGCGACGCCGGCGGACCGATCGACACCTGCCAGGGCGACTCGGGCGGGCCGCTGGCGCGGATGTCGGGGCCGCTGAGCGCCGATCTGCTGATCGGCGTCGTCTCCTTCGGCCGCGGCTGCGCCGACCCCGACTTCCCCGGCATCTACACGAAGCTCTCGAGCGCCGACCTCAACGCGCGCGCGACCGACCCGAACCCGCCGGCGCGGCTGGAGCCTGTGGCGCCGCCGGCGATCGCCGGCACGCCGGCCGTTCGCGAGACGCTCACCTGCGACGGCGCGCGGTGGACGCTGCCGGCGCAGCAGCAGAGCGTCACCTGGCTGAGCGCGTTCGTCGACGGCGCCGGGGAGATCTCCGACGTCCGCGTCGAGGGGACGGCGCCGACGCTCGCGCTCGCCGACGCGCTCAGAGGCCGGATCGTCACGTGCATCGTGCGCGGCGTCAACGCCGGCGGCGCGCGCGAGCTGCAGGCGAGAGCGATCGGGCCGGTGCAGGGGCCGCAGACGCCCCCGCCCGGCGGCGGCGGTGGTGGTGGTGGCGGCGGTGGCGGCGGTGTGAACCCGCCCGGCGGCGGTGGCAGCAGGCTGCCGAGCGTCGGCACGCCGCCGAGAAGCGGCACGCCGAACCCGCCGGCTGACATCGTCCCGCCGACCGCCGACGTGACCCGCCGCGCCTGCGCCAGACGGCGCTGCACGCTGACGATCAGCGCGAGCGACCTCGCCGGCCCGGTGAAGCGCGCGACCGTCAGCTACCAGCGGCTCAGCGGCTGCCCGAAGGGCGCCCGCGGCAAGCGCTGCCGCGGGGCCAGACGGGCCGCCGCGAGACGAACCGCCGACGGCGTCTTCCGCCTCGTCACCCCGCGCCTGGCCCCGGCCCGCTGGCGCTTCACCGTCACCGCCGCCGACGCCGCCGGCAACACGAGCGCGCCGAAGAGCGTGGTGCTGACGGTCAAGCGATGAGTTCCGCGGCGCCGGGCAGTCTTCGCGACATGACCACGAGAACAGTGAAGGGCCCGGCGTCGTACTTCCCCTCGATCGAGCAGAGATACGGCCGCCCGATCGAGGAGTGGAAGGCGCTGATCCGCGCCTCCGACCTCCGCAGACACATGGAGCTGGTGAACTGGCTGAAGGCAGAGCACGGGCTCGGCCACGGCCACGCCAACGCGCTCGTCGCGCACACGCTGGCGGAGGAGAGAGGCTAGGCGGCGACGGGGACGCGGGCTGCGGCGGCGCCGCGCGCCGCTACCCCGCGACGCCGAACAGCTCGGCCGCCGTCAGGCCGAGGATCGCGTCGCGCTCGCTGCGTGACAACGCCGGCATCGCCTCGACCGCGTCGATCACCCACGCCGGCTCGTACCAGGGGAAGTCGGAGCCGGCCATCACGCGCTCGGGCCCGATCTCGCGCACCAGCGCCGACAGCGCGGCGAGGTCGGCGGGGGCGTTGGTGCCGCCGACCCACGAGACGATCTCGGAGAGGTCGAAGCGCAGCTGCGGGTAGCGGGCGGCGAGCGCGGCGATCCGCTCGAAGTCGCCGCCGCCGAGGTGGGCGAGCACGAGCGGCAGGCGCGGGTGGCGCTCGATCAGGGGCGCGAATGCCTCCGGCGTCGCCCAGCCCGTGTTCAGCCTGTCGGGGCCGCAGTGCGCGATCACCGGCAGCCTCTCGTCGCTGCACAGCTCCCACAGCGCGTCGAGCCCCGGGTCGTACGGCATGAACCGCTGCGCGACCGTGTGCAGCTTGATCCCGCGCGCGCGGCCGGCGCCGGAGCCGGTCCCGCGCGCCGCCAGCGCGCGCACGTGGTCGGCCGTCTCGGCCGCCGTCATCACGCCGGGGTGGACGGTCAGGAACGGCAGCAGCACCGGATGCTCGGCGGCGAGGTCGCAGAGCCACGCGTTGAGGTCGGCGAGGTCGGCCGCGCGGTCCGCATGCGGGGGCTCGGCCGGCCACAGCAGCCCCTCGGCCGGCTGCGGCATCGCGTGCATCAGGAAGACGTTCAGGACCGCCGCGTACGCGACGCCGGCCTCGGCGATCGCGGCGAGCGCGTCGGCCGCGTCGCCACCGCGTTCGCTGTAGGTGACGTCTGCCTTGGAGCCGTACTCGACGATCGGGTAGTCGGCCTTCGCGCGCACGCCGATCTCGCGCTCGCGGTAGATGTGCAGGTGGGAGTCGATCAGCATCAGGCGGCCTTCGTCGCGGGGGTGAAACCGATCCGCGCGTGCACGCGCGGCAGCACCTCGGTCGCCAGCAGCTCGAGCGAGCGCAGGTAGGGCGCCGGGTCGTCGGCGTAGTCGTAGACGCTCGCCAGCAGCGTGCCGAAGCCGCCGGTCTCCTCGTACAGCGAGACGATCCCGTCGGCGACGGTCTCGGGCGAGCCGATCAGCCATCTCTTCTCGGCCAGCAGCTCGGTCGTGATCGGCTGGCCGGAGGCGGCGAGCGCGGGGGCGAAGTGGACGAGGCGGCCGTTCGCCTCGGCGTAGGGCAGGATCCACTCGCGGTAGGTGTCACCCATCGCGCCGCCGACGCTCGCGTCCCACGCCGCCGCGTCGCTGTCGGCGACGAACAGCGGGTGCGAGAGGCGCCAGACGTCGCGGCTGGGCGCGAGGCCCGCCGAGCGGGCGCCATCTTCGTAGACGTCCCAGTGGGCGGCGGCGTAGTCGCGGCTGTGGACGACCGTCATCGGGATGAAGCCCTGCGCGCCGGCGCGCCGCAGCGACTCCGATCTGGGGCTCGCGCCGACGACGGCGATCTCTGGGCGCGTGCCGCTGAACGGTCTCGCGTGCGGGCCGTGGAAGACATCCGAGAAGGCCGGCGAGTCGACGCTCCAGTGCGCGCCTTCGTACCTGAACGGCTCGCCACGAGACCACGCCTCCCACAGCCCGAGCATGATCTCCTGCGACTCGCGCGCCATCGCGCCGTTGGCGGCCGCGCCGCCGGTCGCGAACAGCTGCTGGTCGGGCGCGAAGCTGCCGGCGCCGAACGCGACCATGTAGCGCCCCTGCGCGACCTGGTCGAGCCAGGCGATCCGCTGCGCGAGGTTGACGGGGTGGTGGTAGGGCAGCAGGTGGGCGGCCGGGCCGAGCTTGATCGTTCTCGTCTCGCGCAGCGCCATCGCGATCAGCAGGTCGGGCGTCGACAGCGGCTCCCAGCCGAGCGTGTAGTGCTCGCCGAACCACGCCTCCGCGAAGCCGAGCGCGTCGGCCCGTCGCAGCACCTCCAGATCCCATTCGAGCGCGTCCGGGACCGGGCGCGACGGCGGGTGGAAGGTCGTGAGGAAGAGGCCGAGCTGCATCTGCGCGCGCCGCTAGCGGAAGCCGGCCGGATCGGCTGCGAGCGCGGGCCAGGTGTCGGGACAGTGGCCGGGCACCAGGCGCGCGCCCTCGGCGCCCGACAGCGTCACCAGCCGCTCGTGCGAGAGCCGCCGCAGCGGCGCGTCGATCGGCGCGACCGAGCTGCCGATCGGGCGGCCCTCGTCGATCCCCTGCTGCAGGTCGATCGCGTCGACGGCGAAGATCCACGTGCCCGATTCGGCCATCCGCACGCGGTAGGACATGTGTCCTGGCGCGTGGCCGGGGGTCGAGATCGCCTCGACGCCGGGGAGGATCTCGCCGTCGCCGTCGAGCAGCCGCCAGTCGAGGCCGTTCAGCTCCGTCTCGTAGAAGGCGCGGCCGGCCTCCTCGCCCGGCGCCGCGGCACGCCGCGCGAACGCCAGCTCGCGCCGCTGGATCCAGACCGGGATCCCGCGCTCGCGGAAGTGGTGCAGGCCGCCGGTGTGGTCGAGGTGGAGGTGCGAGAGCGCGACCCCGGCCAGCTCGTCGAGCCCGACGCCGACGCGCTCCAGCTGCGCCAGCAGCGGGTCGCCGCTGTCGCCGTCGTAGGGCTGCTCGGGCAGCCCGGCGCGCCAGATCGGATGCGGCGTGTCGAGCGGCAGGCCGGCGAACGGCGCCAGCTCGACGCCCGATTCGAGCAGCAGCCAGCCGGCCGGCGTGTGGGCGAGGATCCCGATGATCGGCAGTCTCACGATCGTTCTGGAGCCGCCCTCCAGCGAGACCCACTCCGGCGCCGACTCCCAGCCGAGCAGCAGGCAGTGAAGGCGGTCGCAGGTGGCCTGCGAGGCGGGCGCGACGAGCGGCACGCCGAGGCCTTCGACCAGCCCCGCGGCGAGGTTGTCGACCAGCATGCCCGCCAATCTCTCGCCCTTCGCGACTGACGCCTTCGTCGCCGGCGCCAGCACGCCGCTGAGCGCGATGTGGCTCGGCGGCGCCGGCAGCAGCTCGTAGAAGGGGCGCTCGGCCGACTGGTCGTCAGCGATCAGCTCGTGGCGCACGAGATCGGGCCGCAGCGCCTGCATCAGGCTCGTCTCGACGATCGCGGCGTGCTCGGCCGCCCAGCCGGGGAAGCCCTCGGCGTCGGCGAAGAGGTAGTCCAGCTCGCCCTCGCCGAACGACGCCCAGACGCGGTCGATCACCATCACCGTCACGTCGTCCATCCCGCCCAGCTCGCGTGCCAGCTCGACGCCCTCGTAGAGCAGGTTGACGTTCTCGGCATGCCAGTTGATCAGCGCGATCCGCGTGAAGCCGGTGCGCGCCAGCTCGGCGACGACGTCGCGGATCACCTGGATCAGGGTCCCGGCGCGCAGGGAGGTCGTGCCGGGGAAGCCCTGGCCGCCGCCGGAGAGCGGGTGGCTGCGGTTGCCGAACGGCTGCGGCGGCGGGATCACGCAGTGGACGCGCTGCGCGATCCGCTTCGACAGCTCGACCGGCAGCAGATGGTCGACCGAGACCGGCAGGTGCGGGCCGTGCTGCTCGGTCGAGCCGACCGACCACAGCGCGACCGCGCCGGCGCGCGCGGCGGCGTCGATCTCCGGCCAAGTCATCTCGGCCATCAGCGGGGCGCCGGTCATGTCGGATCAGACTCCTGGGGGATTGCGGGGACCGCCTCGGTCAGCGCCGCGAGGATCGGCAGCGGCTCGCGCGCCCAGCGGATAACGGCGACGAGGTCGCGCTCCGGATCGCACCAGACGAGCTGCTCGCCGGTGCCGTGGGCGGCGAAGCCGCGCAGCCCGGCGCCGGGGTACTCGTCCAGCTCGTTGAGCCACCACATCAGGCCGTAGGCGGGGCGCAGCGCGCTCGGCTCGCGCTGCAGCCGGCACCACTCGGCGGGCAGCACGCGCGTGCCCTCCCAGTCGCCGTCGCGCAGGTGCAGCAGGCCGTAGCGGGCGAGGTCGCGCGCCGAGCACCACCAGCCGCCGCCCCAGTGGCTGCCGCCGGTCACGACCGGCACCTCGCGCCCGCCGGGGAGCGTGTCGCGCATCTGCCGCAGGCCGCGCCAGCTCCAGTCGGAGCCGACGCCGATCGGGTCGAAGACGCGCGTGCGGAAGACCTGCTCGACCGACTCGCCGAGCAGGTGCGTCAGCGCCAGCGAGCAGAGGTTGGTGCGGATGTCGTTGTACGAGAAGCGCGCGCCGGGGCCGAGCACGGGCGCGTCCGGGCGCTGTCTGCCCTGCGGGTCGGCCCACCACGGCACGCCGAACAGCTCGCCGCGCCAGTCGCTGGACTGCGTCAGCAGGTGACGCCACGTGATCGCGCGCGCGGCGTAGGGGTCGTTGCCGGTGCCGGAGCGGACGAGCGGCTCGAGCTGCGGGACGGCGTCGAGGAAGGGCGCGTCGAGGTCGGTCAGGAGACCGTCGGCCCAGGCGATCCCGGCGACGGTCGAGAGCGCCGACTTCGCCAGCGAGAAGCACATCTCGACGCGGTCGGCGTCGCCCCAGGAGGCGATCTCGCGACCGCCCACGAGCACGACCCCGCTCGGCGCGCCGCGCTCGATCACGTCGCCCATGATCTGCGGCCACGGCTCGTCGGCGAGCGTCGTCGTCAGCCACGCGCGCATGTCGCGCGGCAGCGCCGGCTCGCCGCTGATCGCGAGTGCGAACGCCCGCTCCAGCGCGACGGCGTCGATCTCGACGTCGGCCCGCTCGATCGCGGTGATGTCAGGCACGGTCGGCGCGGCTCATCGCGCGGCCTCGGCGGCCGCCGGGTGGACGAATGCGCCTCTGCCCTCGCCGACGCCGGCGGCGAACGCCTCGCTGAGCGCGGCGGCGGTCGTCAGCGCGTCGCGCTGGAGGTAGTGGATCGCTCTGAGCGCGGCGTCGTGGGCGTCGGTCGAGGAGCCGCCGACAGCGTCGACGGCGACGCGCAGGTGGTAGTCGTGCTGATGCGCGTCGACGGCGGTGTAGTGGATGCAGACGTCGGTCAGACCGCCGACGAGCGCGACTGTTCTGGCGCCGTAGGAGCGCAGCACGAGGTCCAGCTCGGTCGCGAAGAAGGCCGAGTAGCGGCGCTTGCGGATCAGGAACTCGTTCGGGCCGGGGACGAGGCCGGGGACCAGCTCGGTCGTCGGCTCGCCCTCGACGCAGTGCGGCCCCTCGTCGCCGTCGAGCTCGCGGCCGATGTCGACGAGCGAGGGCTTGTGCACCTCTTGGATGAAGATCACCGGCACGTCGTGAGCGCGCGCGTCGTTGACGAGGTCGACGATGCGCTGGCGGCGCACGTCCTTGCCGTCGGTGTGCGCGATGCCGGGACTGTCGACGCCAGGACCGCCCTGGACGTCGACGACGACGAGCGCGAGCGGGGTGGCGATGGGGGCGTCGGCGGACATGGTGTCGATCGTACGGGGGATCCCGAACATCGTCAAGTGGATCCAATCTGTCACGATCTGCCGACACGGCGGCGGCGTCCGCGTCCTGATGGTCGGGTACATTTCTGGACGGGATCCGCCGATCAGCGGATCGGATCCAGCCTTGACCAGGGGGTGACGCGAACGATGGCGACGACGACCAACGAACCCAGCCAGCAGCCAGCGCAAGCGCTGGTCGACGACCTCGCGGAGCGGATCCGCCAGCGGATCATGACCGGTGAGATCCCGATCGGGGCGCAGTTGCGCCAGGCGGCGCTGGCGACCGAGTTCGGCGTCAGCCGCACGCCCGTGCGCGAGGCGCTGCGCCAACTGCAGATGGGCGGCCTGATCACGGTCGTGCCCAACCGCGGCGCCGTCGTGCGGGTTCCGTCGCCGTGGGAGGTGCGCGCCGCGCACGAGGTCCGCGCGGAGCTGGAGGGGCTGGCCGCCGAGCGCGCCGCCACGCGCCTCTCCGATCAGCAGCTCGCCGCCCTGCGCAGAGCGAACGAGACGATGCGCAGAGCGTCGCAGAGAGCGCGCCCGCGCGTGCAGGCCGGCGTGACCGCTCCGACGACCTCCGCCAACGACGAGATCCACACGATCATCCACGAGGCCGCGCGCAACCCGTGGCTCGGCCGGATGATCAACCAGATCAACGAGTCGTTCCCGCGCAACGTGCTGGCGCTCGTGCTGGCGGAGGATCCGAACGCGCGCAGAGAGACCGTGCGCGAGCACGACGAGATCATCGACGCGCTGGAGCGCGGCGACGCCGCCGCCGCGCGCGACGCGATGCACCGCCACGTGATCGACGCCGGCGAGCAGCTCGCGCGCTGGTACGAAGAACGCTCCACCACCGTCTTCCAGGCGTAGCCGTCCTGAGCGGTGCAGGTCTGCTGCTGCGAGGCAGCAGCAGACCTGCACCGCGCGCTCAGTGCGGGGCGGGGGCGGTGAGGCGGGCGGGGCTGATGAAGTCGAGGTCGGGGCGCTCGACTCCGGCCGTCATGTCGGCCAGGGCGTCGCCCAGGGCCGGGGCGAACTTGAAGCCGTGGCCCGAGCAGGCCGAGGCGACCAGCACCTGCGGCAGCTCCGGCAGCGCGCCGACGGCGAAGCGGCGGTCGGGGGTGACCGCGTAGAGGCAGGTCAGCGTCGACTGGACCGGGCCCGCGGCGGCCGGCAGGTACTTCGCCGCCACACCGGTCAGCTCGGCGATCTCGGCCTCCGTCAGCGGCTGCTTCGGCGCGTCGGGGTCGACGTCGCGGCCGTCGTCGAGGCCGACCTTGACGCCCCGCCCGCGCAGCGGAGCGACGCCGTAGACGAGCCCGATCGGCAGGTCGAAGGAGAAGCAGCCGAGCTTCGGCGGCGCCACCAGCGACGCGTCGCGCGGCTCCATGTAGACGTTGACGATCCGCACGACGCGCTGCTCCAGCGCCAGCTGCGGCACCAGCGCCGGCACCCACGCCCCGGCGGTCACGATCAGCCGCTCCGCGCGCAGCCGGCCGCGCATCGAGTCGACCCGCACGCCGTCGCCGTCGGCCGCCCACGCGACCATCGGATCGGCCTCGCGCAGGCGCGCGCCAGAACGGCGCGCGAGCAGTTGCAGCGCGGCGATCGAGCGATCGGCGTGCAGCAGGCCGGCAGCGGGGTCGTACAGGCCCTCCAGCTCGTCGCCCAGCTCGATCGCGGGGAAGATCGCGTTGATGCCGGCCGCGTCGAGCACCGTGCAGCCGGGGCCGCGCAGCGATTCCTCCGCGCCGGCCGGCCGCGCGAACATGCCGCCGGTGCGCTCCATCAGCCGCTCGCCGGTCGCCTCCTCCAGCCGCGCCCAGGCGTCGTAGGCGCGCTCGACGAGCGGGTCCCAGACGGGGTTCGGGTAGGCGCGCCGGATCATCCGGCTCTCGCCGTGCGAGGAGCCGCGGTCGTGGCCGAGGCGGAACCGCTCCAGCGCGACGACCTTCATGCCGCGCTCGGCGAGCGCGCGGGCGGCGGCGCTGCCGTGCGCGCCGAGCCCGACGACTATCGCGTCGACCGACTCGACCGGCGGGCCGGGCGCGCGCGCCAGCGGCGTGCCGGCGGTCGGCGGGACCGGGTCGGGCGTGCCGGCGAGCGGCACCGACCCGTTGGCGCCGCCGGCCTCCAGCGGCAGGCCGCCGAGCTGCGCGGCGGAGGCGCCCGGCGCGACGCCTGAGCCGGCCAGCGCGGCGACGCCGTCGCGCAGCGCGAGCAGGTCGCCGTCGTCGGTGTAGACGTGCAGGCCGGCGCGCACGACGGCCGGCAGCTCGCGCTCCGCAAGGTCCCAGCGGCCGTGCTCGGCCGGCACGCTGACGAGCTGGACGCCGCGTTCGGCCAGCCGTGCGGCGACCTCCCTCGCGGGCAGGCCGTCGACGGTGAAGGTGACGATCGCGGAGGTGCCGGCCGGCGGGTCGGCGAGGCGGACGCCGGGCAGCGCCGACAGCTCGCCGCGCAGGCGGGCCGAGAGCGCGGTCAGGTGCTCCTCGATCGCGTCGATCCCCAGCGCGTCCAGCTCCGCCAGCGCGACGCCGAGGCCGAGCCGCACGGCATGGGAGGTCTCCCACGTCTCGAAGCGGCGCGCCGCGTCGGCGAGCGTGAAGTCGTGATCCTCGGTCCAGACGGCGCCGCGCACGTCGGGCGCCGTCGGCGCCAGCCGCTCCAGCAGCGCACGGCGGACGTAGAGGATCCCGGTGCCGCGCGGGCCGCGCAGGTACTTGCGGCCGGTCGCCACGAGCACGTCGCAGCCGAGCTGCTCGACGTCGACCCTCAGCTGCCCGGCCGACTGGACGGCGTCGACGAAGTACGGCACGCCGTGGGCGCGCGCGAGCGCGCCGGCCGCCGCGACCGGCTCGACCAGCCCGGAGGAGGTCGGCACGTGCGTGACGATCAGCAGCGCGGCGGGGCCGTCGGAGAGCGTCGCCGCGAGCGCGTCGAGGTCGAGCGCGCCGGTCGCCGGATCGACCGGCAGCAGCTCCAGCACGACGCCGCGCTCGCGCTCCAGCGTCAGCAGTTGCAGCGCGCAGGAGACGTAGCCCGAGCGCGAGACGATCACGCGGTCACCGGGGCCGAGCCGCAGCGCGTCGATCGCCCGTTGCCAGGCGACCGTCGCGCTCTCGGCGAACGCGATCTCGTCCGCACGGGCGCCGAGCATGCCGGCGGCGAGCGGGTAGAGCGCGTCCAGCCGCGGCCGGACGGCGTGGGCGGCCTCGTAGCCGCCGATCCGCGACTCCAGCTGCAGCTGCTCGGTGACGGCCGCGAGGGTGCGGGCGGTCGGCAGCGCGGCGCCGGCCGCGTTGAGGTGGTGGGCGTTGCCCACGCCGGGCGTGCGCGCCCGTTCGATGTCGACGTCGATGCGGGTCACAGGGCGATCGTCACGCTCTTGAGCTCGGTGAAGGATTCGACCGCGGCGTCGCCGAGGTCCCGGCCGAGGCCGGACTGCTTGACGCCGCCGAAGGGGATCGCGGCGTCGAAGGCGTTGTAGGTGTTGATCCAGATCATGCCGGCCTCCAGCTCGGCGGCCATCCGGTGGGCACGGGAGAGGTCGCGCGTCCAGACCCCGGCCGCGAGGCCGTACGCCGAGTCGTTGGCGAGCGCGAGCGCCTCGGCCTCGTCGGCGAACTCCATCACGCCGACGACCGGGCCGAAGATCTCCTCGCGCGCGATCCGCATCCCCGGCGTCATCCCGCCGAAGAGGACCGGCGGCACGTAGTAGCCGGGGCCGTCGGGCTGGTCGCCGGTCGCGATCACGTGCGCGCCCTCGGCTCTGCCGATCTCGACGTAGCCGGCGACGCGCTCGCGCTGCTCGGCGGAGACGAGCGGGCCGACGTTGACCATGCCGGCGAAGCCGGGGCCGACCTTCAGTCTCTGCACGGCGTCGGCGAGTCGCTCGCGCGCCTCGTCGGCGATCGAGGACTGCACCATCAGGCGGCTGCCGGCGGTGCACATCTGGCCGGAGTGGCCGAAGACGCCGCGGATCGCGTTCGGGATCGCGGCGTCGAGGTCGGCGTCGGCGAAGATGATCTGCGGCGACTTGCCGCCCAGCTCCAGCGTCACGTGCTTGACGGCCGGCGCGGCGGCGGCCATCACCGCGCGGCCGACCTCGGTCGAGCCGGTGAAGGTGATCTTCGCGACGTCGGGGTGCTCGACCAGCGCGGCGCCGGTGCGGCCGTCGCCGGTCAGCACCGAGACGACCCCCTCGGGGATCCCGGCCTCGGCGCAGAGAGCGGCAAGTCGGAGTGCGCTCAAAGGCGTCTGCTCGGCCGGCTTGATCACGACCGGGCAGCCGGCCGCGAGCGCCGGCGCCAGCTTCCAGCAGGCGATCATGAAGGGGAAGTTCCACGGCAGCACGGCCGCGACGACGCCGGCCGGCTCGCGCACGACGTAGGCGTGGCGGCCCGGCTGCGGCGCCGCGACGGTGCCGGTCAGGCGCGTCGGGGCGCCGGCGAAGTGGCGCAGCGCGGCGAGGCCGAGCGCGACGTCGCCGCGCGCCCGCTCGATCGGCTTGCCGTTGTCGAGCGTCTCCAGCACCGCCAGCTCCTCGGCGGCGCCGTCGACCAGCTCGGCGAGCCGTTGCAGGATGTCGCGGCGGTCGGTCGCCGGCAGCCTGCGCCAGCGGCCGTCGCGGTGGGCGGCTGTCGCGGCCGCGACGGCCGCGTCGACCTCGGTCTGCGTCGCCTGCGGCACGTGCGTCAGCACCTGCTCGGTCGCGGGGTCGATCACGGCGATCGTCTCGCCGCCGCTGCCGGCGACGGCGGCGCCGGCGATCGACATCGGCGTCAGGTCGGGGAAGACCGGCAGCTCGGGCAGCACGGCTGACATCAGTGGCAGCCCTTCGCGCAGTGGCCGGCGGCGGGGGCCGGGCGGGCGAGGTCGAGCGCGGGGTTGCGGTCGAAGAAGCCGTCGGGCTCGAAGCGCAGGTGGCCGCGCGCGACCGGCATCACCGGCCAGTCCTCCGGGCGCGGGAAGTGGTGCGTGCCGACGGTCGCCCAGACGACCAGCTCGGCCGGGTCGAGCGAGCGGTCGGCCTGCTGCCAGACGTGGATGCCGTCGGCGCCGGGCTCGGCCTGGTTGGGGTACTCGCCGCCGACGTAGCGCTCGTTCGGCGTGCGCTTGGTCGCCCACACGTGCTGCTCGGTGAAGGGCGCGCGGCGGCCGGAGACCGAGTGCGGCCGCGCGAACGGCGTCGCGGTCGAGTCGACGTGCAGGCGGTAGGCGGTCGGCTCGCCGTAGCGGTTGGTCTCGCTGTCGCTCTCGACGCGCCAGAAGGCCGCGCGCGAGGGGTCGTTGCGTCTGGCGGCCTGCGACTCGCTCGCGAGCACCGTGCGGACGGCGCGGACGGCGTTGCCGTACGGGTCCTTCGCCGGGTCCGGCTCGGCCTCGGCGTGGATCTCGGAGATGCGGTTGAGCGGGCCGTCGACGGCCGTGTCCATGCGCACGGAGAAGTAGTGCTGGTGCGTGGCGGCCTGCACGTTGGGGGCGACCATGCGGCCGTGCAGGGGAGTCTCGCCGTCGGCGATGCCGGCGGCGGAGAGGATGCCGGTGAGCTTGATCTCCAGCTCGATCGCGCCGTCCTGGTAGAGCGACCAGAAGAAGCCGTAGTCGTAGTTGGCGACCGTCACGAAGGTCGAGATCACCAGACGCCGCGAGCGCCGCACCTCGACCTCGCCGGTGCGCGTGTTCGTGTGCTTCCAGGCGATCCCGTGGTCCTCCTCGTGCATGCAGATCGCGTGCGGCAGCTCGCGCACCGAGCCGTCGCCGTCGACGACCGCGGTGTCGAAGTAGTGGATCAGCCCGAGGCAGTCGCAGCCCAGCTCCAGCGAGTTGGTCATCACGCCGGCGCTGTACTCGCCCCAGTCGAAGAAGTTCTTGCGGTACTGCGTCGCGGTCGGGTCGAGGTACGGCACGTACATCTCGTTGACGGCGGCGCGCTGCAGCACCGGGCGCGTTCTGCCGCCGTGCTCGAAGGTGATGTCGTGCAGGACGAGGCCCTCGCGGTGGTCGAAGCCGACGCGCAGGCTCCAGCCCTGCCAGTCGACTCTCCAGCCGTCGACGTCGAACGACGGGCCCTCGGCCTGCTCGACCTCCAGCGGCTGCAGGCCGGGGCGCGGCGCGCCCCACTCGCCCTCGGCGAAGGTGCCGCGCTCGCTCGCCATTCTGATCACGCCGTGGTCCTCGATCTCGAGGATCTCGAGCGTGTCGAGGTCGACGATCGGGATCAGGCCCTCGACCGGGCGGGCGTAGCCGTTGTCGGCGAGGTCCTCGCGATGCCAGGTGGCGCCCCAGGCGACGCGGCGCCCTCTGTAGCGCTCCGGCACGAAGCCGCCCATCGACTCGGCGTCGACCATCGTCAGCGAGGGGTCGGTGATGCCGCGCTTGGCGAGGCCGGCGATGAAGTCGGGGTGCTCGCGGCAGGCGGCGCTCAGCAGGCGCGACTCGTGCGGCGTGATCGCCGGCTGCTCGTCGCCGATGTCGCTCCAGCGGTCGGCGGTCGCCGTCTCGCCGTCGAGCGCGACCGAGATGTTCCACGAGCGTCTCGCGCCGGCGTCGCGCACGATCGCCTCGGCGCGCCGCTCGCCGTTGCGGGCGGCATGCTCGTCGAGCGTCACGCAGGGGAAGCGCAGCGGCTCGCCGACGCGTTCGTCGGCGCGCACGGCGGCGACGACGGCGGCCATCTCGGCCGGCGTCAGCGGATCGAGCGCGTGCGCGGAGGCGGTCGGGCGACCGGAGCCGGGGGCGAGGGTGCTCATGACGGAGTGGCCTCGGTTTCGTCGTCTGTGGTCAATGTCAGCGCGGCGCCGTCGGCGCGCGGGTCGGCGGCGGCTGCCTGCGCGCCGTCGGGGGAGAGGCGGGCGGCCTGCACGTGGCCGGCCAGGCCGGTGAAGGTGTCGAGCCGTTCGAAGGCGACGCCGGCGTCGGCCGCCTCGCCGTCGGGCGCGACCGCGCCGGGCTCGGCGAGCACGGTCTCGCGCGCGCGGTCCATGTCGCGCGCGCCGACGACCCAGCGGCCGCGTGCGATCGCGCTTTGGAGATCGCTGGCGGGGTCTGTCACGTCGGCGGCGAGCTGCGCCAGCACCTGCGGCTGCGCGCGGCCGCCCTGGCAGCCGAGCGCGACGACGGTCCCGTCCGCGGTCTCGACCAGCGCGGGGCAGAGCGTGTGCGGCGGGCGCGCGCCGGGCGCGAGCGCGCCGGGGTGGCCCGGGACGAGGCTGAAGGCGCTGCCGCGGTTGTGCAGCACGATCCCGGTCTGGGGCTCCAGCAGGCCGGCGCCGAAGGTCTGGTAGACGGACTGGATCAGCGTCACCGCGCGGCCATCCGCGTCGACCGCGGTGACCGCGACGGTGTCGCCGTGCGGGCGGGCGCCGTTGAAGGCGGCGGCCGGCGGGGCGGTCGCGGCGCGCAGGCCGGCGACGTCGATCTCGGTCACGCGCGGGTCGCCGAGCAGCCGGTCGCGGGCGGCCGAGGCGGCGCGGGCGCGGTCGAGGGAGAGGCGCGCGGCCGCG
>NZ_JAWSTH010000046.1:0-47710 GCF_033542075.1 Conexibacter stalactiti | reverse complement strand
GGCGAGCGGCGCGAGCGGCCGGTCACGCGCAGATCGCGCAGAGCGGGCGGCGCGCACGGGCCCGGTGCCAGAAGCGCTCGCGCGCGCAGCGCCCGCGGGCCGGCCGAGCCTGGCGTCCGCGGCCCCGGGCGGCCCGGATCGCGCCACGCGCAGCAGAGTCCGTCGCCGGAGGCTCCGGCGGCGCCGGCACGCGAGGAGCGCGCCTTCGACGACTCGATGGTCCTCTACGGGCGCAACGCAGTCCACGAGGCGTTGCGCGGCGCGCGCGAGGTCCAGCACATCTGGGCGACGCGCCACGCCGTCGAGGAGCCGTGGCTCGCCGCGGTCGCGATGGACGCCTCCGCGGTCGACGTCAACGTCGTCGCTGACGGCTCGTGGATCGAGCGGCGCGCCGGCTCGCCGGACCACCAGGGCGTCTGCGCCCAGGTGGGGCCGTTCAGATACGCCTACGTCGACGAGCTGCTGAAGGTGAAGCGGCCGCTGATCGTCGCGCTCGACGAGATCCAGGACCCGCAGAACCTCGGCGCGATCGCGCGCACGGCCGAGTGCGCCGGCGCGACCGGGATCGTGATCCCGGCGCGCCGCTCCGCCGACGTGACGCCGGCCGTCTGCAAGGCGTCGGCCGGCGCCGTCGAGCACATCCCGATCGCGCGGGCGCGCAACCTCGCCGACTTCCTCAGAGACGCGAAGGAGACCGGCGCCTGGATCTACGGCGCCGAGGGCGAGGGCGGCGTGCCGTACACCGGCGTCGACTACGCCGGCGCCGGCGTCGTGCTCGTGATGGGCTCCGAGGGCAGGGGCCTGCGCCCGCGCGTCGCGGCCAACTGCGACGGCCTCGTCGCGCTGCCGCTGCGTGGCCGGATCGAGTCGCTGAACGTCAGCGCCGCGGCCTCCGCGCTGCTGTACGAGATCGTTCGCCAGCGCGACGCCGCCGCCTGAGCGGCCCCACCACCGGAGTGGGGGAGAGGGGGCGATCGGCTGGCGCCGGTCGCCTCGCGAGATCGGCTGGGGCCGATCGCGCGGGCTCGCGCCCGCGCGTCCAGCCTTGGCTGGACGGCGCCTGCGCGCCATGAACCGCCGTCTGCGCGCGCATTCCTGCACATCCGCGTCCGCTCTGCAACCGATCGTGCAACGGTCGCTTGACAGGCGTTCCATAACTGTGGCAACCTGCACGCTCGATAAGGGTGGACCTCAGCTTGAGGCTCGACCCGGACCTATAAAGTGGCAGCGCCTGGGGAGGTAATGCGCTACGAAGCGGCGGCCGGCATTGAGCATGCGGCTGCTGGAAGGGTGTGCTCGTGGCTCGAATCTCCCATAACCCTCAAGGTCAAGTTCAGCTTGACGACGGGTTCCTCATCGCCCTCGCAAAGCAGGGCAACCCCGATGCGTACGACAGACTCGTGCGCCGCTACTACGGCTTCGTCCGCCTGAAGGCGTCGTCGTACTTCCTCGCCGGGGGCGATTCCGACGACCTCATCCAGGAGGGCCTCGTCGGGCTCTACAAGGCGATCCGCGACTACCGCACCGATCGCGAGTCGAGCTTCCGCAACTTCGCGGAGCTGTGCATCACGCGCCAGATCATCACCGCCGTCAAGACGGCGACGCGCAACAAGCACACGCCGCTGAACCAGTACGTCTCGTTCTCGGCCTCTCCCGCCTCGGCCGCCGGCGACGGCGATCCGACGCTCGACGAGGTGATCCCGGGCCCGACCGTCCACGACCCGGTCAACCAGGTGATCAGCAGCGAGGAGCTGCGCGCGCTCGTCGCCTGTCTCTCGACCGTCCTCTCCGACCTCGAGTCGCGCGTGCTGTCGCTCTACCTCGACGGCTACTCCTACGAGGCCGTCGGCGAGAAGCTCGGCTGCGACACGAAGACGGTCGACAACGCGCTGCAGCGCGTCAAGCGCAAGGTCGGCACGCACCTCGCCGCGCGCAACGTGCTGCTGTAGCGAGCCCGACGTCGAGGCCGGACCGGCGGCGCGCCCACACCCCGCGCCGCAGTTCCGCCGCGCCTCGTCACGTCGGCGCTCGTCGCCGACCACGTAGGATCCCGGGCGTGGACACCCTCCTGCTCGTCATCCTCGTCGTCGCCGGCCTGCTGCTGCTGATCGCCGCGCTCGGCGCGATCGCCACCACCCGCCGCACCCGCGCGGGGGCCGACGCCTTCAATCTGAGCCTCACCGCGATGGACCGCCAGCTGGCGGCCGCGACCGCCGAAGACCACGGCTGGGAGCGCGGGACGCTCGACGCGGCCGCGCGCGCCGCTTTCGCCGAGCATCGTCCCGGCGTCGAGCCGCAGACGCTCGAGCTGACGCAGATCGTCGACGAGCCGGGCACCGACTCCGATCTCGCGATCTTCCGCGTCACAGCCCCGGGCGGCACGACGCGCCTCACGCTCGGGCGCCGCAGCGGCGCCTGGTACGCCAAGGCCGTCGAAGACGAGCGCTGAGCCTCGGTCGCTATCTGGCGGCGCGGGCGACGGTGAGCACGTTGCCGCTGCCGTCGAGCAGGGCGTAGTCGCCGACCGACGTGCGCGGGCTCTCGAAGACGTCGTGCTGCAGATGCCAGGCGACGTTGCCGCGCACCGGCAGCCGCGTCGTGTGACCGTCGTCGAAGCGCAGCTCGACGTTCGCGACGCCGTCGGGCACGACGAAGACGTACCGGCCCGATCTGCGGTCGTCGGCGGTGAAGTAGGAGAAGCCGTCCTTGACCCCGGGCAGCGCGTCGCCGCAGGTGATGCTGCCGCCTGAGTATCGGGTCAGCTCGACGTAGAGGCAGAGCTGAGGTCTGTCGGCCAGCCAGCGCGAGCCGACCCACAGCTTGTAGGGGCCCGGGCCGCTCCCGCCGTAGCGCTGCTCGGCGGGATTGGTGCGAACCGTCGCCTGGTGCTCGGGGAGGACCGCGCAGACGGAGGTGTCGACGGCGGTCTGCGGGCGTCGCAGCAGCGCGTAGGCGTCGGCCAGCTCCCGCGGGAGCGCCTCCGTCGTCAGCTCCAGGTCGCTGCGGATGGCGCTCTCGGTGCAGCCGGCGCCGGCGACGGGGGGCGGCGTCGTGCGGGGGGCAGCGGCGGTCGGCGCCACCCGCCGGCTGTCGTGCGGCGGCCCGATCACGACCGCGAGCGTCACCGCGGCCAGCGCCGTCATGGCGGCGGCGGCGCCGACGGCGATCCGCAGGCGGCCGCGCTGCGGTACCGCCCCGCTCTCCTCGGCCTGGCGCCGCGCGGCAGCGAGCAGCTCGCGTTCGAGGCGATCCTCGAACCGGCGTCGCTTCACGGTCGTCGTCCGAAGCGTCTGCGGTCCATCATCTGCACGTTCTTCGCGCGAGCCGGTTCGCCTGTGACGAGCGCGCGCCGAGCACGTAGGATCGGCAGCGGATGGCGCACTCGCATGACTCCACCGAGCCGCTGCTCGGCAACGGCCGGCCCAACACGGCGCGGCTGCTGATCTCCTGCGCCGACCGGCGCGGAATCGTCGCCGCGGTCTCGCGCTTCCTGTTCGAGCACGGCGCCAACATCCTCGACGCCGACCAGCACTCGACCGATCCCTCCGGCGGGACCTTCTTCATGCGGATGGAGTTCCACCTCGAGGGGCTGGACCTCGGCAGACGGGAGTTGGAGCACGCCTTCGCGACGACCGTCGCGGAGCAGTTCGCGATGGAGTGGCGGATCGCCTACGCCAGCAGGCCCAAGCGCGTGGCGCTGCTGGTCTCGCGCGAGGAGCACTGCCTGCTGGACCTGCTGTGGCGCTGGCGCAGCGGCGACCTCGACGCCGAGATCGGCCTCGTCGTCTCCAACCACCGCGACGCCGAGCGCGACGTCGAGAGCTTCGGAGTCCCGTTCGTGCACGTGCCGGTCAGGCGCGAATCTAAGGCTCAAGCTGAGGGTGAGATTCTGGGTCATCTGAACGGTCCTCACGGGCCGTTCGAGCTGATCGTGCTGGCCCGCTACATGCAGATCCTGTCAGGTGACTTCCTCGCGGCCGCGAGCGCTCCGCTGATCAACATCCACCACTCGTTCCTGCCTGCCTTCGCCGGCGCCGACCCGTATCGCCGCGCCAGCGAGCGCGGGGTGAAGATCATCGGCGCCACGGCGCACTACGTCACCGAGGAGCTCGACGCCGGCCCGATCATCGAGCAGGACGTCGCGCACGTCAGCCACCGCGACAGCGTCGCCGACCTCGTGCGCATCGGGCGCGACATCGAGCGCACGGTGCTGGCGCGCGCGGTCGCGCGCCACCTCGCCGATCGTGTGCTGGTGCACGAGAACAAGACCGTCGTCTTCTGAGCGCGGCGGCGTCGGGTACCGTCCCCGGCGGTGACCAACGAGCGCAACCGCGACACCGCGCCCGCGCGCGGCGGCAGATTCGACGCAGACGGCGACGCGACCCGCCGCACCCACCTCGCCAACGAGCGCACGTACCTGGCGTGGTGGCGGACCGGCCTCGCCTGCATGGCCGGCAGCCTCGGTGTCGGCCGCGTCGTGCCGGCGCTGACGACCGGCAGCGAAGCGCTCGCGGCGATCGCGGGCGTGATCTTCGGCCTCGTCGGCGTGGCCTGCTTCGTCTACGGCTGGATGCGCTATCGCCAGGTCGACGAGGCGGTTCGCCGCGGCGAGTACCTGCGCCCGGACGACCGCTTCGTGACGACGCTGGCCGTCGTCGGCATCCTGCTGTCGGCGCTGATCGTCGCGATCGTCGTGATCGACGCGTAGCGCCGCTCAGGCGACGGCGGCGGCCGCGCGCGGCAGGCGCACGCCGCGGCCGTGCGCTTCCAGCTCGCCGACGCGCTTCAGCCGGCTGATCGTCGAGGCGACGACCGTCCGCTTGAGGCCGGTGGCGGCGGCGATCTCCGGCGCGGCGACGCCGGGCTGGCGGGCGACGATGTCGAGGATCAGCTGCTTGTTGGCGCCCTGCGGGGCGCGGCCGTCGCGCTGTCTGCGATCCGCGGGCCGCGTCGAGCCGACGGCGCTGAGGCGGGGCGGGAGCGTCGTGGACGGCGCGTCGATCGCCGCCAGCAGCACGCGCAGCTGCTCGGCCTCGGCAAGCACCGGCTCGAGCTCGCGCAGGCGCGCCTCCGCGGTTCGGCGTATCTCGTCGACGGTCGGGCTCACGGTGACGCTCATTATGAGGCAACACCGCCGTGAACATGACGACGAAATCACATCGTGTTCACATCTGGCGCGCCGGCCCGAGCGCGCGGCCGCGCCGATCGCGCGGGATCGCCGTGACGCGCGCGTCGTCGTGCTCGCCGCGCGGGAGCGCGACGACGATCCAGCGCAGCCCCGCGGGCAGCCGCGACGCCCGCGCCGCGGAACCGTCCGCGACCGCTCGGGTCGCGACCGTCCGCCGGCTTGCGCCGACCCGCAGCTCGATCGTCGCGACGGCGGGGCCGGCCAGCGCCACGACCCAGCGGCCGCGTGGGCTCAGCAGCCCGTCGAGCAGCAGGCCGCGGCGTCCCGGCGCGGGCCCGCAGCGCGTCGCGACGGTCCCGGCGACGATCAGCGCGTCGCAGAGGTCGCGTCCGCGGCGGGCGCCCGACAGCGTCCACGGCTCGCCGTCGCGGCTGCCGCCAGCCAGCTCGGTCGCGGCAGTCGTACGCAGCGACGGATCGTCGCCGGCGCGCTCCTCGCCGCTCACGAGCGAATGCGTCGCGAAGGCGGACGCGCCGACGAGGCCGGTCACACCGGCCAGCAGCGCGGCCCGTCTCAGCACGCGGCGGCCGCCGGCGAGGCGCGCGCGGGAGCGCGCACGGCCGGCCGGATGGGAGGACTCGCGGGCGGCCCGGCGGGCGGCGGGATGCGCGTCGGTCGCGGTCGCAGGCGCGCTCATCAGCGCGAGCGCGCGGGCGTGCAGCGTCTGCTCCAGCTCCGCGAGGATCGGCAGCTGCTGGTCATGGGTCGGGGTCGGGTCGGCGGTCACCGCTGCTCCAGGTTCATTTCAGCCTCGCGCAACCCACGGCTCAGCCTCCGCAGGCCGCGCGAGACGTGGGTGCGCACCAACGGCACCGGCATCCCCATGCGTGCCGCCACCTCCTTGTACGGCAACTCCTCCAGCACGCGCAGCTGCACCGCGACACGCTGGTCGCTCGGCAGCTCCGCGAGCACCCCGGTTATCAGCTCGCGCAGCTGCGTCATGCCGGCGATCTCCTCGATCCGCTCGATCTCGCGATCGGTCAGCGCCCGTCGTTCGACGCCGAGGCGGCGGGCCCCCGCCCGCTCCGTCGCGCCGCGCCGCTCGTAGTCGCGCAACGTGCTGCGGGCGATCGACCAGAGCCAGCCGGACAGCTCCGCGTCGGAGTCGCCGCGAAACTGCTCGTGGCGGTCGAGCGCGGTTGCGAACGTGTCGGACATCAGGTCGGTCGCGAGCTCCGCGTCGTGCACGCGGCGCTGGAAGAAGACCAGCAACGACTGGGCGTGGCGGCGATAGAGGCGGGCGAAGTCATCGGGCTGGAGGTTCACGGCGAGACGGCGAGGCGGTCGACGCGCGCGGCGGCGGTGGTCAGCGCGTCGGTCTCGGTCCAGGCGCGCGCGACCGTCCGCGCCGGCGTGGAGGCGGGCGCGCGGCCGAGCCCCGTGCGCCGCAGGACGCGTGCCCACGCCCTGCTGCGCACGAGCGCCCGCAGGCGCGGCGACAGCGCCCGCCGCTCGCGCGCCGGCAGGGTCGCCGGCGCGACGAGCGCGACCCAGCGGTGGGCGTGCGCGACCGGGCCGTCGTCGGCGAGCAGGTCCGCGAGCGGCGGCAGCGCGGCGTCCGCGCCGACCGCTGGACCGACGCGGAGGCGCCGGTCCACGCGCGGCCCCCTGTCGCTCTGCGCCAGCGGTCGCAGCGCGCCGCGCGTCGTCTGCCCGTGCAGCTCGCTGGCCGGGGCGAGCACGACGTCGACGTCGCGCTCGGCGAGCGCGACGTCGCTGCCGATCGCGGGGACGACGCGGTAGGGGACGCGGCCGGAGGCGTTCGCGCTGGAGACGAAGCCGGCGAGCGCCATGTACGACCAGGCGTCGCCGCCGATCCCGAAGACGAGACGGCCCGGCGCCCGCCGCAGCGACGCGAGCAGCGCGGCCGGCGTCCGCGGCCCGCTGCGGGCGGAGGAGGCGACGACGAGCGTGTCGTCGGCGAGCAGCGCCAGCGGCCGCGCCGCGCGCAGCAGCCGCGTCGCGCGGCGCGCCTGCTCCGGGACGCCGGGCAGTCCGGCGTCGCCGCGCTCGCGCGCGAGGTCGGCGAGCGTGCCGGCGTGGACGACGAGCAGCGGGGCGCTGGTGCCGGCCTCGTCGTCGAGCACGGCGAGCACGGCCGCGGAGGAGCCGCCCCGCACGGTCTCGACGCGTGCGGAGGCGCCGGGCTCGCCCAGCTGGCGGGCGGCGGCGCGGGCGAGGCGCGCCGGCACCGTGCCGGCGTCGGTTCCCGCCAGCCACAGCGTCACGTCGCGCCGCCCGCTCGCGGCGTCACCCGGCGCCGCGCCCTGGAAGGGATGGCGCACGAAGTCGGTCGCGACCATCGCGCAGGCGAGCAGCAGGACCATCGGCCACAGGGTCCGGCCGCGCCCGTTCATCGCCGGTCTGCGTCCCCTCGCGGGAGCTGACGGTTGGCGGGCCCGCTGCCGTTGCCGTTGCGATCCGGCAGGGGGATCTCGTGCAGGTCGACCGGTTCGACGGTCGAGAGGACCGCGTCGAGCGCGACGCCGGAGAGCGTCTCCTGCTCCAGCAGCGAGGTCGCGGTCTCCTGCACCGCCTTCCAGTTGGCGCGCAGGGTGTGCTCGGCGCGCTTCTCCGCGTCCTCGACGATCCGCGCGACCTCCTCGTCGATCACGTTGAGCGTCTCGGGGCCGATCGAGCCGAGGTCCTGCAGCGCGTTGCCGAGGAAGACCTCGCCGCCGGGCTCGCCGACGGTGACGTGGCCGAGGCGTGAGGACATGCCGAAGCTCGTCACCATCGAGCGCGCGAGTCTGGTGGCGGCGTGCAGGTCGTCGGAGATGCCGGTCGACTCCTCGCCGAACTCGATCAGCTCCGCGGCGGTGCCGGCGAGGATCGCGACCAGCTGGCGCTCGAGGTCGCTGCGGCCGTGCATGACGGCGTCGCGGTCGGTCAGCATGTGCGCGGCGGTGCCGAGCTGGCGGCCGCGCGCGACGATCGACAGCTTCTGGGCGCTGACGGTCTGGCCGATCGCGCGCGTGGCGACGGCGTGGCCGGACTCGTGCACGGCGATCGTCCAGCGCTCGTCCTCGGTCAGCACGTGCGACTTCTTCGCCGGGCCGGCGACGACGCGGTCGATCGCCTCCTCCATCGTCGGCTGGTCGATCTCTCTGCGGCCCTCGCGGACGGTCAGGAGGGCGGCCTCGTTGACGAGGTTCGCGATCTCGGCGCCGGAGAAGCCGGGGCAGAGCTTCGCGATCTCCATCAGGTCGACGTCCTTCGTGAAGGTGCGGCCGCGCGCGTGCAGCGTGAGGATCTCGTAGCGGCCGTGCACGTCGGGCACGTCGATCACGACCTGGCGGTCGAAGCGGCCGGGGCGCAGGAGCGCGGGGTCGAGGATGTCGGGGCGGTTGGTGGCGCCCATCACGACGACGCCGGCGTCCCCGCCGAAGCCGTCCATGTCGACCAGCAGCTGGTTGAGCGTCTGCTCGCGCTCGTCGTTGCCCTGGCCGACGCCGGCGCCGCGCTTGCGGCCGGCGGCGTCGAGCTCGTCGATGAAGATGATCGCCGGCGCGTTCTTGCGCGCCATCGCGAAGAGGCTGCGGATGCGGGCGGCGCCGACGCCGACGAGCGACTCGACGAACTCGGCGCCGGAGGCCGAGTAGAAGGTGGCGTTGGCCTCGCCGGCGGTGGCGCGGGCCAGGAGCGTCTTGCCGGTGCCGGGAGGGCCGACGAGCAGCACGCCCTTCGGCGCGGCGGCGCCCATGTCGAGGTATCTCTGCGGGTTGTCGAGGAAGTCGCGGATCTCCTTCAGCTCGTTGAGCGCCTCGCCGGCGCCGGCGACGGAGTCGAACGTGATCGACGCTCTGCCCTTCTTCTTGCCCTTGCCGCGGAAGTTCGAGAAGGCGCCGATGCCGCCGCCGGAGTCGGCGGCCTGGCGCGTGAAGAAGGCGAAGAGGCAGACGAGCAGCAGGATCGGCAGCAGGAACTGGATCACGATCGTGCGCAGCGGCTTGCCGGCCTGCAGGTCGACCTGGTAGTCGGCGCCCGCTCTGTCGAGCTCGTTCATCAGCTGCTGCGTGCCGGCGTCGGAGGCCGGGTAGTCGGCGTACAGCTGCAGGCCGGTGTCGGTCTCCAGCTCGATCTGCGAGTCGTAGTCGAGCAACGTCGCGTCGCGCACGCGCTGCTGGTCGATCAGCCGGTTGACGCTGGAGAGGTCGACCTTTCTGCCCGTCGCGTCGGGTCCGAGCCGGCCGAGCATCGTGAAGAAGGTGAACGCGATCACGATCGAGGCGATCAGCAGGAAGGTCGACAGCGGATCCTTCGCGAGCGCTCTCCCGACCCGCGCCAGCCCGTCGCGCACGCGCTCCGCGGCGAGCTGCCCCTGCGAGCGTCTGCGTTGGGCGGATGTGAGGCGGGGGTTGCTCATCGAGGCTCCTTCTTCGGGGGTCTGCGAGGCGCCGCTCGACGGTCCCCGGCAGCTGCGGTGGAGTCGTCAACACCTGCGACGACTGAGGGCGTTCGCGTAAACACCGGGACCGCGGCGCGCACGGAGACCGGCGCCGCGGTGCAGGCGTGATGGCGCATCGCGCCGAACGATAGGAGCGGCTCCGTCACGAAACCAGAGCGTTTCTCAGGGTCGTAACAACTGTCGTCGCGTCGGCCAGCGGCGACCGTGTTGACGGTGCTGTTGATGTCAGCCGATCGACGTTCTTCTCGGTCTGGCCGCGGCGCCGCGCGGCGCTCTGACGGTCAGGCGGATCGTGTCGAGGTTGCCGGCGGCGTCGAGCGCGCGCACGACGAGGCGGTAGGTGCCGGCTCTGCGGTAGCTGTGCGCGCGGCGGGCGCTGACGTCGTCGTCGCGTCTGCCGTCGCCCCAGACGATCGAGCTCGACTGCGGCGCCGGGCCCGCGACGGTGCCGCGTCTGCCGTCGTCGATCGTGACGACGACGCGTCTGCCGCGTCTGTCGACGCGCGCTATGGCAGTCGGCGCGACGCGGTCGGTCCGCAGCGGCCGCGGGTCGGTCGCGCTCGCCTCTCCGACGGCGTTGGTGGCGACGACGCGAACCTCGTGCGCGCCGTCGGCCAGCGCGCCCTCTCTGAAGCGGTAGCCGAAGCGGGTGGTTCGCGCGACCGCTCTGCCGTCCAGCTCGAGCGTGTACGAGCGCGGGCGGAAGCCGGGCGGCGCCGGGTCCCACGTGACGAGCGGCTCACGCGCGCGAGTCCAGTCGCCGGGCGTCTGCGCGGCGAACGGGACCGGCGGAGCGGTCACGCGCGCGACCGCGATCTGCCCCTCGTCGTCCTCGCCCTGGGCGAAGGCGACGAGCGCGTCGCCGGTGCCGGAGCCGGCGACCGCGATCGAGCGGATCGGACCGCCCTGCGGACCGGCGACCGGCTGCGTCGCGACCACGCGCGCGCCGTCGAGCTGCTGCACGATCACGCGCCCGCCGCCCTCCGGCGAGGCATAGGCGTAGGTGCCGCGGTTGGCGGCGCCGGCGTCGATCGCGGGAGCCGGCGGCTCGCCGGCGCTGGGGACCGGATCGCCGCCGCTGCTCTGGAGGTCGGCGACGCTGTCGTCCTCGCCGGCAGCGAGCGCGGTCGCGCCCGCGCGCGGGAAGGCGACGAGCAGGCTCGTGCGACCGCCGAGGCTGAGCGACGGCGGGCCCGGCGGGACCGTCGCCTTCGCGCCCGCGCCGTCGGCCGGCTGGGGGCCGGTGACGGCGAATCTGAGCGCGTTGTCGTCGGTCGACTCAGGCAGCTCGTTGACGAAGATCCGCGGGGCGGCCGCGCGGTCGCGTGCGTCGGGCAGTTGACGCGAGACGACGACGACGCGGCCGAACGCGGTCATGTCGATCGCGAGCGCATCGGCGTGCGAGCCGACCGGTCTGCTGTCGAGCGTCGCGGGGCTCGCCTGCAGCACCACGCCCGTGCGTGTGTCGAAGACCCGTCGCGCCCAGATGCGATCGATCAGCTGGTCGTCGGGCTCCTGCCAGGCGACGGCGCCTCTGCCGTCCGGGGCGATCGTGACCTGCGGCGAGTTGGCGGCGGTGGGGGCCCGCTGAGGCGCGAGCCGGTTGCGGTTGACCGGCGCGCCGAGCTTCTGCCAGCGCCAGCCGTCGAAGCGGGCGAGACGGATCTCGCCGCGGACGTAGCCGGGCAGCGTCTGCAGGTCGAAGGTCGAGATCGCGCGGTAGGCGAGCAGCGCCGAGCCGCTCGGGGCGATCGCCAGCGAAGGGTGGGTGGCGCGCGCCTCGCCGATCGTCCAGTCGATCAGGGTCGGTGCGAGGAAGCGCGTCGCACGGCGCGGCAGCACGGCCGAATGGAGGCTGTCCTGGTTCGGTGGACCGTCCTGGGTCCAGACGACGACGAGCCGCCCGCCGTCGGCCGCGGCGATCCGCGGCCAGTTCGAGTCGAACCGCTGACCGATGTCGACGCGCTGCGGCGGGTACCAGCGGCGGCCGTCGTAGCGCGCGGCGTAGATGTGCGCGCGGCCCTCCTCGAAGCGCCGGTAGACGAGACCGCCGCTGCCGTCTTCGGCCATCGCGACGCCGCCGAGCTCGCCGATCGCGGCGTCGGGTCCGTCGATCGGCAGGGCGCCCTCGACACGGGCGTGCGCGGGCGCGCACGGAAGCGCGAGCGCGAGCGGGGGAGCGGCGAGCAGGATCGCGGCACAGACGTGACGGCGCATCGGCGTCACAGTAGGGCGAGGGCGTCTGTTTACAAGCTTTGTTTACAGGATTTCAACGGCGTCCCGGCGGTCGATCGGCGATGATCCGCCGCGACCGTCCCGGCAATGGGACATGTCGGGGCGCAGACCGGACGACGTGGGGAGTCGGCGAACGCAAGGGGAACTGGGTCTGACGAGCGGGTGGGCCGCTCGCCAGACCGCCATCGATTGATCCGATAGGAGGATCATGGATGCGTGCGCAACGCTAGCAATGGCGTCGCTCGCACGCGTGCACGCGAGGGCGAACTGCATGGGGACCGGGACGCGAGGGCGCCGCCGGCGCTCGTTCGTTGTCAATCAACGTCGTGCGAAGTGACAAATCGTTGCCGGCATCGGTAACAAAATTAATACCTTCGGTCGTTCAATGATTGGGCTAGGATCAGCGACGGCGAGCGGGTGGGCCGCTCGTCGAGCACGTCATCAATTGATCCGATAGGAGGATCATGCGTCTCAACGTTACGAAGCTGAGCGCGCTGTCGGCCGCCGTCGCGGCTGCCGGCTCGCTCGGTCTCTTGGCCGGCACCGCGGGTGCGGCCACCTTCCCCGCCTCGCACGACACGCAGTGTGAGAACGGGGACAGCATCTTCGGGCGCGGCGCGTCGTTCGCCCGTGGCGCGCACATCGGCTGGGGAGCCGAGATCCTCACTCCCGACGCCTTCTCGCGTCTCGGCCAGGGCTTCGGCTACAACGCGGCCGGCTGCAACAACTCCACCTCGCCGCTGGTGTCGTTCGCGATCGGCAGAGAGTCCGTCTCGTACTACCCGAGCGGTTCCGGCTCCGCGACGGCCCTGTTCGGCTTCGCCAGAGCGAACTCGCGTGTGGCGAGCTCCTTCGAGATCAACTTCGGCGGCACCGACGAGCCGGGGACCTCGACGCAGAACGGCTTCGCCGTCGACGGCGATCCGGCCGTCAGCTACGACAACACCGATCTCGAGACGATCCCGCTGGCGGGATCCGCGATCGCGATCGACGTCAAGCTGCCGGCCGGCTGCTCGGTCGACCCGGCCGATCGCATCCTCTCGCCGACCCAGGTCGAGGGCGTCTTCGCCAACGACGCCGGCTTCACGAGATGGGGCAACATCTTCACGATCACGGGCACGTCGGGTGGGAACGCCTGCTCGTCGCTGACGATCAACCGCGTCGCCCGCTACGACAGATCGGGCACGACCTTCGCGCTCAAGCAGTTCCTGCATGCGGTCGACGGCGCGGAGGGCTGGGCGACCACGTACTCGACCGACAACCGCGATTGGCCGAACAGAAGCACCAACTGGTACACCTCCAACCAGATCAACGGCGCCGGCGCGCTGCTCGACTCGCTCTCCGGCACGACGGTCGCGCGCGACAACGCCGGCTCGACGTCGACGATCGCCGGCGGCATCGGCTACGCCGACCTCGCGACCTCGCGCGGCCGCGCCTACGGCTGGTACGACAGCGCCGCGCCCGACGCCAACGACGAGCGCTTCTGGGTCTACGTCAGACGTCCGTCGGACAACGTCGAGGTGAGCCCGGCCGCGCTCGACGACGCCACGACGACGACCGACTACGGCGCCGCCTGCGACGACGTCAGATACTCCAACATCCCGGCCACCACCGAGGGCGACTGGACCGGCCTCACCGGGACCCCGACCAACCAGGACTACCCGATCTGCACGCCCACCTACGCGCTCGCGTGGGAGGAGCCGGCGGACTTCAACCGCGGGTACAACAGAAGCATCGCGAGCGCGACCGGACCGTTCACGATCGACCAGGCGCGCTCGACGAAGGACTACATCACCTATGCGCTGAGCGCCCATGGCCAGGGTCTGCTGGCCGCGCGCGACTACTCGGCGCTTTCGCCCGACCTGCTGAGAGTCGCTCAGGCGGGCGCGGCGGTGCTCGGCTGGAACAACGCTGAGGCCGGCGAGTAGCAAGACGCTCCAAGGGGCCGCACGGCGGCTCCCAGGCAGCGACACAGGATGGCGGTGAGCGGCCGGGCGAGCGATCGCCCGGCCGCTGTCGTTCACGGGTGAAACGCAGCCGGTCGCAAGCTGTTTACAACGAGCCGGTGGCCTGTGTTTACGCTGGCGCCGCCCGGACCCGGGCTCAACCACTCACTCCACGAGGGAGTCTCCAATGAAGAAGTCGTTCGCCGCCGCGCTCGTCGCGAGCGCGGCGCTGCTGCCTGCCGCCACCGCCGTCGCGCAGGAGCCGGTGCCCGTCACGACCTGCAGAGGCGTGATCGAGAACCAGACGCTCGGTGACGTCAACGTGCCGCTCGGCGCCGACTGCACGCTGCGCAACGTCGTCGTGCGCGGCAGCATCACCGGCAGAAGCAGCTCGAGAGCGCTCGTGATCGAGCGGGCCGCGGTGACGGGGAACGTCACCGTCACGCGCGCTCGGGGCGCCTTCACGCTGCGGGATTCGGTCGTCAGAGGCACGGTCGCGGTCGCTGAGTCGCTCGGTGCGGTCACGCTGACCCGTTCGGCCATCGGCGGCGACACGGCGATTCGCTTCGCGGACGGCGTCGTCACCATCGGCGGCGCCGCGGCCGCCGGCAACCTCTTGGGCGGCGCGCTCGTCGTCGAGGGCAACGACGCGGGTGGCGCGATCGCCCGCAACGTCGTGGTCGGCGCGCTCTCGCTGCTCGACAACGAGGGCGCCTTCGAGGTCGTGCGCAACGTCGTTCGCGGCACGCTCGACTGCGCCGGCAACACTCCCGACCCGACCGTCGCCGACAACCTGGCGGCTGAGCAGCTCGGCCAGTGCGCGACGCTCTGAGCGCGAACGCGTGAACGATTGGCGGCGCCGTGCGGCGCCGCCAACTGTTCACATCGCGGTAGCAAGATGTTTACGTCGTTGGACGGGGGCGCTCATACCGTGGCAGCCCGCGCGCGACGTGTTGACGCTCGCGGCGCATCCGGCCGCTCGCTTCCCCGAGCGAGCGCTGATCGAACCAGCCAGGAGTGAGGATGACGATGCCTTCCAACGACCGCCACGGACGCAGACCGAGGTCGCGACCGCCACTCGCACGCGCAGCGATCGGGCTCTGCGCGACGACGCTGATGGTGCTCTCGGCGACTGTCGCGGAGGTCGCGGCCGCGCCGCTCAGCTCCGGCATCGACCGCAGCTCGCGCATCACCGTCGGCGTGCCGACCGGCTCCTCCAACGCCGTCACGGCGAGCGCCGTCCACGGCGACACGCTCTATCTCGGCGGCTCGATCCACGGCATCGGCCTGCGCGCTCCCGGGCTCGCGGCCTTCGACACCGGCGACGGCCAGCTCGACGAGCAGGTCGCGGAGCTGACCGGCCGCGACGCCGACAGCGTCGCCGCCGCGCGCACGGTCGTCGCGGACGGCAACGGCGGCGTCTACGTCGTCGGCCTCGACGGCAGCGGCGCGAGCGGGGTGCGCCAGAGCGGTCTGTTGCACCTCAGAGCTGACGGCAGCGTCGACGTCGCCTTCCGACCGCGCTTTCAGGACGGCGCCGGCGAGGCGAGCGTCGACGTGCGCGATGCGGCGCTGGGACCGGACGGAACGCTGTACGTCGCCGGCGGCTTCGCGCAGGCCGGCGGCGAGCCGCGCGACGGTCTCGCGGCACTGGACGTCGCGACCGGCGCGCCGAAGGCGTGGAATCCGCAGCTCGGCGGTGCGGGCGGCGCCGACGCGGTCGTCGACAATGTCGAGGTCGTCGGCGCGCAGGTGCTCGCGAGCGGATCGTTCAACAGCGTCGGCGGACAGGCGCGCGACGGGCTGGGGGGCATCGCCCGCGCCGACGCCACCGCCACGGCGTGGGCGCCCCCGGCACTCTCGGCCGCCTCGGCCGAGGTCGCGCTGCTGACCGACGGCGACGCCGCGATCCTCGTCGCGGCGAGAGCCGTCCGCTCGGTCACGACGAGCGGCAGCGGGACCGTCACAGACCTCCCGGTCGCGGCCGACGGCGACATCAAGGCCGCGGCGACGACCGGCGGAAGACTGTACGCCGCCGGTCTCTTCACGCAGATCGGCGGTTCAGCCCGGGACGGGCTCGCGGAGCTCGACCTCGCCACCGGCTCGGCCAGCGCGTGGAATCCCGGCCAAGCCGGCACGACGCAGGGCGTGGCGCTGGCCGTCGACGCCGAGCGCGTCTACGTCGCGCTGCCCGACGCGACCACGCAGGAGCAGGCGTGGGGCGGAGCGCTCCGCTGCGGGCTGGCGGCCGTCAGCCGCAGCACCGGCGCGGTCGCCGCGTGGGATCCCCGCCTCGGCTCTGACGGCGCCTGCAACCGCCCCCCGCGGGGTCTCGCGGTCAGCGGCGGAAAGGTGTGGGCGGCCGGAGGCTTCACGACCGCCAACATCGCGCGCCGCAGCGGCCTCGCCGCGGTCGACCTGAGAACGGACAGAATCCTGCCGTGGGCGCCGAACGCCGGCGCCACCAACGCGAGAGTGCAGGGCCTCGCCGTCTCGCCGGACGGCGCGACCGTCTACGGCGTCGGCAACATGACCGCCGGCCTCAACGGCCAGCCGCGCATCGGCGGCTGGGCGGTCGCGGCCAGCGGGACGGCGAGCAGCGCCGCCGACGTCCGCGCCTGGGACCCGAACATCAGCGGCATCGTCCGCGACGTCGCGCTCGAGCCGACCGCGGCCGGCGATGCCGTCAGACGTGTCTACCTCGGCGGCGCCTTCACACAGATCGACGGCGACGCCGCGTACACCCGTCTGGCGGCGGTGGAGCCCGACTCCGGCGACGCGATCACGAGCTTCAGACCGGCGCCTTCAGGGGTCGTCAACGACATCGAGCTGGCGTCCGACGGCGCGCTGTACGTCGCCGGCGACTTCGCCACGATCGGGCGCACCCCCGCGGCGCGCAGATACCTCGCCGCGTTCGCGGCGGGCAGCGACGAGGTCACCGCGGGCTGGGACGCCCAGGTCGGCGGGGACGTCGCCGGCAAGGTGTTCGACCTGGCACTGGGCGCCGACGCGGTGTACGCGGTCGGGACCTTCGACGGAACGATCGGCGGTCAGACGCGGCAGTACGCGGTCGCGCTCAGACGCGCCGACGGAGCGCTGCTGCCGGCGTGGGCGCCGGCGCCCGACGGCGGCGTGGTGACGGCGACCGCGGGGGCCGACGGCACCGTGTACCTCGTCGGCGGCAACGGCACGAGCGGCAGCGGCTTCGGCAGCCTCGGCGACCAGCCGCGGCCGGCCGGCGTCGGCTCGGTCCTCGGCGGGGCCGTCACCGGCTGGGCACCCCAGACGAGCCAGTTCCGCCCGGTCGCCACGCAGTGGGGCGAGGACGTCCGCGAGGTCGCCGGCAAGTCGGTCGTCGTCGGCCTGCGGCTGCAGGTCGACGGCATCGACGGCCTGCCGCAGGAGGGGATCTACGTCTACGACGACGCCGTCGCCCCAGCCGTCCTCGAGCGGCCGTCGATCAGCGGCTCGCCGAGAGAGGGCGAGCAGCTGAGATGCCAGCCGGGCTCCTACGGGTCCGAGCCGGTCTCGCTGGCCTACCAGTGGCGGCGCGACGGCCAGCCGATCGACGGCGCGAGCGCGACGACGTACCTCGTGCAGGCGGACGATCGCGGCACCGCGATCAGCTGCCGTGAGACGGCCGAGAACGCCGCGGGCAGCGTCAGCGCGACCAGCGACGAGCTCACGATCGCGGTGATCAGAGCGGTCAACCGCGAGCTGCCGGCGGTCTCGGGCGAGGTCAAGGTCGGCGTGCCGGCGCTGTGCGCCCGCGGCGCATGGAGCGACTTCCCGACCAGCTACCGCTACCGCTGGCTGATCGACGGCGCCGCCGTCGGCGGAGCGACCGAGCAGAGATACACGCCGGTCGCCGGTGACGCCAACCGCCAGCTCTCCTGCGAGGTCGTCGCCGTCAACGCGGCCGGCGACAGCGCGCCGGCGGGCAGCGCTGCGCGCGCGGTCACGCCTGGAGACACCCCGCCACCGACGTGCGAGCAGCTCGGAACCTGCCCGAGACCGACCTGCGAGCAGCTGGGAACCTGCCCGAGACCGACCTGCCAGCAGCTCGGCACCTGCCCGAGACCGACCTGCCAGCAGCTCGGCACCTGCCCGCCGCCGCCGTGCACGGTCGGTTGCGGCGGTCCGCCGCAGAAGGTCGATCCGCCGAGCAACCGCATCACGGTCACGGCCGGGAAGGCGAGCGCGCGCAAACTGCCGTTCAGAGTGCGGGTCGCCGCGGCCGGAGCGCTGAGAGTCGTCGCGACGGCGAGACTCCCGGGCGCGAGAAGAGCGCTTCAGCTCGGCAGCGCGCGGGCGAGCGCGAAGGGGGCCGGTGACCTGGCGGTCGACGTCGTGCTCGGCAGAGCGGCCAGCCGCGCGCTCGCGAGAGCGCGATCGCTGCGCGTCACCGTTCGCTTCACGTTCACGCCGGCCGGCGGGACGGCCGCCACGATCGTGCGGACGGTCACCATCAGAGCCGCGAAGGCGAAGGGGCGCGGCGGACGCAAGTAGGGCCGGGGAGGGCGTCTCGCGGCCTGCCGCGAGACGCCCGCGGACCCTGCGCGCCGTGTCGCGCAGGGTCTCGTTCGCATGGTGCGGAGCTGTCGACGCGTGTTTATCCGGATGTTTACAGCGGCCTCTCGATCGCGGCCTATCGTTGCGGGCCGTCGCTGGTTGAACGTCGCCGTTTCGGCGCGGGCCCGCGCGACCCACCCGTTGTGAACACTGCTCAGAGACATGGCCCGCGGCATCGCGAAGGCGCCGTCGCGCGATCCGCGCCGGTGCGCCGCTCAGTCGCGACGATCGCGCTTCTCGCCGGCGTCGCGCTGGGCGGCAGTACGCCGGTCGTGGCAGCCGGCTTCGCGCCGGGAGCGTTTCCGGCGTCGTCGCTCGGAAGCGAACTGGGCGACCGCGGCTCGTCGGCGCCGCTGCTCTCCGGCGACGGGCGCTACGTCATCTTCAACACCAGCGCGGTGACGCTGCTCGGCGCGCCGCCGTCGGCGGACGAGTACTACAGCGACGGCTGGGTCCGCAAAGACCTCGTCAGCGGCGCCGTCGAACTGGTCGCCGCGCCCGAGCGCCGCAGACGCGGCGACCGCGCGCTCGTGCGCGCCGGCGACGCCGACACGGTCGCCGGTGTCAGCGACGACGGGCGCTATGTCCTCCTCGTCAGCAGAGCACCGCTCGTCGACACGGTCAGAAGCAGCGTCACGCCCGAGGTCTACGTGCGCGACATGACGCAGCCGCGCAACGACCCGTCCGGCTACGAGCTGGTCTCGGCCGTCGACGGGGAGGAACGCCCGCCGAGCTACGAGGACCGCGCCGCGGGCAGCGCGCCCGGGGCCGCCGGCTTCTCGCTCAGCGACGACGGCCGGACCGCCGTCTTCGTCACCTCGACCGCGTCGAGCCTGCCGGGCGCGACGGGGCTGGCGACGCCGCGCTGGCAGGTGTTCGTGCGCGATCTCGACGCGCGTACGACGCGGCTGGTGACGCGCGACCGCAGCGATCAGACGTTGCCCGGCACGCCGGCGCCGATGGACGGGCAGGGTCTCTCGGCGCCGACGCCCGCGCTCAGCGGCGACGGCTCGGTCGTCGTGCTGTGGGCGGCCGCGAACGCCGATCGACAGGCGCGCTTCCTCGACGGCGAGCTGTCCGGCGCGCATGCGCGCGCGCTGCTGTGGCGCGACCTCGACGCCGGCCCCGGCTCCGCCGCCCGCCGCGTCGAAGGGCAAGCCGACCCGGAGGACCCTGCCTGCCCGCCCGATGCGGTCTTCGTGCCGAGCGAAACCGCGACGGGACCGTGCTACGGACCGTTCATCGGCGTCCAGGGCACGGATCCCTCCGCCTCCTCGGCGCCCAGCCTGATCGGCATCAGCGACGACGGGCGGCGGGTGCTGTTCGCCTCGTCGATCCCGCAGCGACCGTTCAACGGCATCGCGCGCCCGGACAGCGCGTATCTCGCCGACATGACGCCCGGGAGCTCGCGCAAGCAGGGGATCTCGCTCGCGTGGGGGCAGCGGACGAGCGACCTCGGCGTGGCGGCCGGGTTGCTCGCCGGCGGCGGCCGCCACGCCGCGCTGATCTCGCGCGATCGCGAGTTCGACCGGCTGCGGCCGCTCGGCGGCTTCCAGAACGGCGCGCTGACGACGCCCAACGTCTTCGCCGTCGACCTCGACGCGCGCACGATCGAGCGCGCGACGAGCGACCCGGTCGGCGGCGACTTCGAGCTCCGCAACCCCAACCCGGGCGGCGTGCAGCAGCTCGCGATCAGCGACGACGGCGCCACGATCGCGTTCTCGTCCGACGACGGCGACCTCTTCGTCGGGGACGTCAACGACGTGCAGGACGTGCTGGTCGTGCGCCGGGCCGTCGAGCAGGTCGGGCCGCCACGGCCGCGCGAGCTGCCGCCGCCGCCGGCGCCGCCGGAGGTGCACGAGCCGCCGCTGCACCCGCTCGGGCCGCTGCATGCGGTCGTCGGCCGCGTGCGGGTTGGTCGCGACGGCGTCGCGACGGTGCGCGTTCGCACGCCGCTCGCCGGGACGCTGACGGCGCAGGCGACCGGTCAGCCGCCGCGCGCGAGCGGTCGCCGCGGGACGCGCCTCGCCGTCGGCGCCGCCAGGCGCACGGTCGTGCGCGCGACGACGGTGCAGCTGCGCGTCGTACCCTCGCGCGCCGCGAGAAGCGCGCTGCGGCGCGGCGCTGGGCGCCTCGACGTGACGTTGAGGATCGGCTTCGCCAGCAGCGCCGGCGACAGCGTCTCCCATCAGCGCTACCGGCTCGTCGTCGCGCCGAAGCCGAAGCCGAAGCCGAAGCCGACGACCAGACGCGAGCGCGCCCGCCGATGAGCCTCCGATCGGCCCCTGCGACGCGAGCGGTCGCCGTGCTGCTCGCGTCGCTGCAGCTGCTCGTGGCGAGCGCGAGCGCCGGCGCCGCCGAGTGGCGTCCGTTCCCGCTCCCGGTCCCACCCGGCGGGCAGTTCTCCACGCCGCCCGGCTTCCCCGGCGACCTCTCCTTCTGGGCGCCCGACCGCGGCTTGATGACCGTCGGCGGCAACAGCAGCGTCCCGCGCGGCCTCTACAGCTGGGACGGCAGCAGCTGGCATCAGCTCGCGACCGTCTGCGGCTCGGGTGCCGGCGCGCGGATCGCCTGGGCGGGGCCGGCCGAGTTCTGGACGATCGCCGAGCCGAGTCCCGGTCACGACGGCGTCCACAGCGGCGCGCTCTGCCGCTTCAAGGACGGCGCCGTCATCGGCTCATACGCAACGGTCAACGCACCGGAGTACACGTCGACCGTACGCGCGGCCGCCTGCCGCGCGCCGGACGACTGCTGGTTCGCCGGCGGCTTCGCCGAGACCGTCGACGGCGCCCGCTCCGGCAGCTTCCACCTGCATTGGAACGGCGCCGAGCTGCGCGCCGTCTACGGGCCGCAGGGCCGCGCGGTGACCGACCTGCAAGCCCATCGCGGGCGACTGATCGAGAGCGTGCTCGTCGGTCCCGGGTTCGGGATCTTCGACGGGCCGGTGCTGCGCGCGCCAGAGGCGGCGCCGGCGCTGATCCACTGGGCCGACGGCGAGGTCTTCTCCAACGATGCGTGGCTGCCGCGGCCGCAGCCGGGCGTGCCCGCGGACGGCAGCGAGCTGCGTGCGCTCGACAGCGACGGAGCGACCGCCTGGGCCGTGGGCGGCGGCGCCTACAGCGGGCCGGCCGCCAGAGCTGGAGCGGTTGCGCGGCAGCCGCTCGCGGCGCGGCTCGACGGTGACGGCTGGACCGACCTCGACGCGCGTGGCGCCGGCCTCGCCGAGGGCGAGGCGTTCGGCGACGTCGCGGCGCTGCCCGGCACGCGCACGGCATGGGTGACGGTGCGGGACGTGCGCGACAGCCCGACTGGTGAGAGCGGCGAGGGCGAGCAGCCGCGCGTGGCCTTCGTCGACGCCGACGGTTCCGTGACCGTTCACCAGCTCGCGGGCGATGCCGAGCCGCGGCGCGGTGCGGCCGTCCGCATCGACTGCCCAGCGGCCGACGACTGCTGGGTGGCGACGGCGCGCGGGTACGTCTACCGCTGGGGCGGACGTGACTACGGCCCCAACGGCGATCCTGCCTTCCAGGGCACGATCACGGAGCGGCCGAACGAGAACGCGTCGCAGTTCGTCCCCGACACCCCGCCGGTCGACGACTCGCGGCTGTTCGCGCCGCCGGTCGAGGCCCTCCCGGAGGAACCGCCCGCGGCGCCGGCGTGCCGCCGTCCCGCGCGCCTGATGACCGCTGTCAGAGCCCCGAAGCGCACCCCGGTCCCGCCGCGGAGAGGCGAGCGCAGAGGGGTGCGCTTCCGCCTGGTCGTCAGCTTCAGGCTGGCGCGTCGCGCGCGCGTCGCGCTCGTCGCGGAACGGACCACGGGAGCCGGCGCCCGCGGCGCGGCGAGAGCGAGACGCGTCACGCGCGTCGTGGCGCGCACCCGCCTGACGACGCTGAGAGCGGGACGGCGCAGCCTCGCGGTCACGGTCCGCACCGAACGCTGGCCGAACAGACTCCGCTTCGTCCTGAGAGAGCTGGAGAGACCGCGCTGCGTCAGCGCGTCAGCGGCCCAGACGGCGGCGAGCAGATGAACGTGCGCGCGTCACGTCGCCGCCGCCTGCGGGCGGCGCTCGTCGCCGCGGCGGCGCTCGCGACCGCCGTCGCGGCATTGCTGCTCGTCACCGTCGCGCCGCGTGATTCGTCGGCCCAGCAGGGCGTCGGCGACGTCACGGTCGAGGGCTGGCCCAGCGCGCTCGGCCTGATGCCGCTCGGCGGCGCAGCGCAGGCCGGAGAGGTGTGGGCGATCCGCCGCGCGGCCGGCCGAGGCACCGAGCCGCAGCCGATGCTGGCGCGCTATCGCGCCGCTGAAGGATGGACGCTCGGCGAGACGGCGGTCGACGAGCAGGGGCACCCGTACGGTGGCGCCGCCCTGCGCGACGGCCGCGTCACCCCGGCCGGCGGGATCGTGCTCGTCGGCGATGACGAACGGCGCCCGGACGGCGAGCAGCAGGTGGTGCTCGCGCGCGATCCCGGCGGGCCCCCGCGCGTGCTGCCGGCGCCGCCCGCCGGCATGCTGCTGCCACGCGACGGCAGCGTTCCGGCCGAGGCGCTGTCAGGGCAGGTGCTCGCGGCACGCGACATGGCGAGCGGCACCGAAGCGTTCCTCGGCATCGCTGGCCGACCGCTGCAGACCGGCATCGCGCGATGGGCGGACGCCGCGTGGACGCGCGAGCCGATCTGCGTCGCGGCGGACGCGGGTGGCACGCCGCCGGCGGACTGCTCGCCGGCCGAGACGCTGACCGGAGCCGAAAGCTCGCTCAGAATCGTCGCGCTCGCGGCTGCGGAAGGGAGAGCATGGGCGCTGGCGCACGCGGAGGCGACCCCCGGCGCGGGACCCGTGCTGTTCGAGCGCGTCGACGACGGCGGCACGCCGCGCTGGCGCCGCCGCACGACGGCGGCGCCGCTGTTCGACGTCGCGGCGACCCCCGCGCGAGCGGTCGACGCGGTGCGGGCGATCGACTCCGGCTGGGCGCTGACCGCGACGCCCCAAGGCGTCTGGATCGACGGCAGCTTCAGATTCCGCGCCGAGCCGCGCAGCGTCACGATCTTCACCGACGGTGCGACCGCGACGACCTGGTGCGACGCCGAGGACACGACCGGAGCGCTCTGCGACCACCCGCTCGGGATCGCGTTGGCCGCGGGACAGCGCTCGTTCGCCTGGCCGGGCGCGGGTCACGGTGAGCGGATCGTCGGGCCCGTCGCGCTCGACGGCAGCCGTGCGCTTCACTATGCGACCTTCTCCGGCGACGCCGTCACGCTGCGGCCGACCTTCGCGCAGGCGGGCGCCGCGCTCGCCTTCGCGACGCCGACGGATGGATGGGCCGGCAACGTCCGCGTCACGCGCGAGGCGTGGACGTCGCCGATCGCGCCGTGGTCGGTGCCGGTGCGGCGGCCGCTGACGGCGATCGCCGGCGAGCCCGGCAGATCCCCCGGCGCCCTCGACGCGCAGGCGCTCGCGGTCGGGCTGCGCGGGACGATCCTGCGCTACCGGCCGGGACAGGGCTGGGACAGCGAGGCGCTGCTGTCGGCCGGAGGGGTCGCGACGCCGGCGCTGCGCGGCGTCGCCTGGCCGAGCCCCGAGGTCGCGCACGCCGTCGGCGACGAAGGCGCGATGTGGCGTTGGCGCCAGGCGACCGGCCTGTGGGAGCCCGATCCGGCGGCGCCGTTCGACGACCTCACCCCGTACACCGGCATCGCCTTTCAACCGGGCGTCCCAGAGCGCGGCTACGTGGTCGGCCGCGCCGGCACGCTGCTGCGCTACGGCAAGAGCTGGGAGCGCGAGCCGTTGCCGCCCGAGACGCAGACGGGTGGTCCGCTCGGCGGTCCCGTCGACCTGATGGCCGTCGCCTTCGCGGGATCTCAGGCGCTCGTCGCCGCGCAGCGCCATCTGCTCGTCAACGACGGCGCCGGCTGGCGCGTCGACAGCGGCGCGCAGGAGCTGATCGACCGCGCGAGAGGGACGATCCTCACCGTCGCCGGGCTGCCGGACGGCGGCGCCGTCGCCGCCGGCGACGGCGTCGTGATCGAGCGGGACGGTCCCGGCGCGCCATGGCGCTACAGCGCGCAGCCGCCACAGGGCGTGGCGGTCGCGGCGGCGGCCTTCCGCGACGGAGCCGCGGTGCGCGCGCTGATCTCGATCGCGCCGGCCGCGACGGAGGCCTATCCGCTGCGTGACGAGCTGCAGCCGGCGTGGGTCGATCCAAACGCGCCGCCGCCGCGGCTGGGCGGCTTCACGCTCCCGGCCGACGGCTATCTCGTGCGCGAGACCGCGACCGGCTGGCGCGACGAGGATCGCTCGATGATCGCGTCGCCGACGGCCGACACGGCGCGCAAGCACGATCCCGTGCTGGCACTCCTGACCGGCGCGGCCGGCAGCGGCTGGCTCGTCGGCGGCTGGAACGACTACGCCGACTCGGTCGGTCGCGGCACCCCGCCGGCGGTCGGCCCGCTGCAGCCGCAGCACGAGACGGCCGCGGTCGGCCGCTACGACGCCGGCGGCCCGCAGGGGTCGGACAACGTGCGTCCGGCGACCGTCGAGCTGAACCCCGGACGTGCTCGCTTCGCCGTCGGGGGTGGCGCGCGTTGCCGCGCGGCATGCGCGCAGCTGCGCTCACTCGGGGTCGCTCCCGACCCAACCCTCGCTCGTGCGCTCGCACTCGCCGGCCAGCTCGCGGCGCGGCCGGCCGGACCTCGCGCGTTGCTCTACACAGGCGGCCGCGCAGCGGTGTCCGGGATCGGCGAGCAGCAGCGTTTCGCCGAGCTGATGAGCGCGGCGACGCTGCCGTTGCTCGCCGCGATCGGCGACGGCGAGGCGGCCGGCGACAGCGACGCCTACGAGCAGGCGTTCGCGACCTTCCCGGCGCCGCTCGGGACGGCCGCGCCGCCGAGCGGGATCGCGCCCGTCGCGCTCGGAGCCGCCGCGACCGCCGCGCGTGCACGGACCCACTTCGCTGCCGACAGCGACGGCCCGGAGGGACCGGTCCGGATCGTCGTGATCGACAACGCGACCGGCTCGCTGGCCGCGCGCGATGGTGCCGGCAACCCGGTCGAGGACCAGAAGGCATGGCTGCGGACGGTGCTGGCCGACGCGAGAACACGCGGGATCCCCGCGATCGTCGTCGGCAACCGCTCGCTCAGCGCCCGCACGGAGGGCGCCGCGGCCGACGGCGACGAGGTCGCGGCGATCCTCCGCGACAACGGTGCGTCGGCGTACGTGTTCGAGGGCAGCCAGGAGCATCGCGCCACCACGATCCCGACCGGCTCGGGCGAGGTGCCGCAGTTCGCGACGGGGACGCTCGGCTACCGCGATCCGACGGCGACGCCGTTCTACGACGCGACCGGGCTGTTGCTGCTGGAGCTCGACCTTGCGGGACGCGATCCGGCGACCAACCGCGCGCCGGCGAGCGTGCGCCTGCTGCCCGTGATCGAGGAGCTCGCGCTCGAGGCGGTCGACGGCCGGGTGCTCGCGCGCAGCCAGCCGGGGCTCTTCCGCGGCCTCGGGCGCCGCCCGCGCTCCGGCGACGTCGAGGACAACTACGTCGCGCTTCCCTCCGACCAGTGCACGGGCGGCAACCGCTGCACCGACCGCATCGACCCCGAGGTCCGCTTCAGCTCCAGCGATCCGGACATCGCGCAGTTCGTGAGACTCGACCGCAGTTCTCCGAACCCGCGCAAGCCGTTCGTCGACCCCGCCACCGACAAGGTCGTCCCCGACGCTTCGTCGGGGCTGTTGTGCACCTTCAACGCCGGTACGACCACGGTCACGATCGAGGCCGGCGGTCTCGCCTACTCGACGACCGTCACAGTGCGCGACGGCAGCGTTCTGCGCCCGTGCGGCACGATGCCGCTTGACCCGCGACGGTTTCCGAGCCCGCCACCGTCGAGACCGGCGGTCACGCCTCCGCCTCCGCCGCCGGCATCGACGCCGCCGGAGGACGACCCGCCGCCGGTCGTCCCGCCGCCCCCGCCACCCGCCGAGCAGCCGGTCGTCGCGCCGCCGGTCGCGAGAGCGCCGCAGCCGAGACCGGCGCCGAGACCGCCGCCGACGCCGCGGCCGCAGCCCGAGCCGTCGCCGGTCCCGCAGGCGATCGCGCCGCCCGGCCTCGTGCCGCTCGCGCCGCTGCTGCCGCCGCCGTCGGTCGCGCGCCCGATCCCGCCGTCGGGAACGGCGCCGGTCAGCATCAACGTGCCGGTGGCCCAGCCGGTCGCGCAGGTCGAGCGGCAGAGAGAAGAGGAGGAGGCGCTCGAGCAGTCGCAGGCGTACGTGCGCGTCTCCGCCGACCATGACCCGGGCCGCGTCGCGGTGCCGTTGATCGCGCTGATCCTGCTGGCCGCGGCCGGCGCCGGCGCGATCCGCCGCCCGCGCCGCGACCGCGGCTACGCCTACGCCGACGACCAGTACCGGAGGTTCCGCAGATGACACCCGTTCCCGCGCCGCCAGGCGGTCCGCACCGCGACCCCGTCGCTCGCATGCTGAGCGGCGGAGCGCTGCTCGCCGCCCTTGCCGCGCTGGTCTTCTCGATGACCGGATCGTCGCCTGCCGCCCCCGACCAGGGCCGCGCCGGCGGTCCCTCGGCCGGCGCGTCGCAGACGATAGGCGGCGACGATGGCGGGAGCGACAGAAGCACCACGAGAAGAACGGGCGGAAAGGGCGGCAGAGCGAAGCCGCGCAGAGGGGCGCTGCCGGGCGCGAGCACGCGACCGCAGCCGCTCGGGATCCTGCGACTCGACAGAAGACGCCGCTTTCCCGCGTCGGTGATCCCGAAGGTCGCCGCCGCACGGCAGGCGGACCGGTTGGGCGATTCGCGCGAAGCCGACCTCCAGCTCAACTGCGCCGCGGAGGCCGTCGACCTCGGCAGCTGGTGCCTCGACAGCGCGACGTACCCGATCCCACCCGAGCAGGCCGGCAAGAACGACTTCCGCTTCGCGGCGAAGACGTGCGTCGCCCGCGGCGGCTGGCTGCCGACGGCCGCGCAGCTGATCGGCGCTGCCGAGCGCGTGAAGCTGTCGGGCTCGATCAACGACAGCGAGCTGACCGCCTCCGTCGACGAGAACCCCGTCGACGGGCTCAAGGACCAGCGCGAGATGAGCGCGACGCTGTTCACGACGACCGCCGGGTCGAGCGCCGCCGGATCTCAGGGGCCGTCGATCGGCTCGAAGGGGAACCCGCAGGAAGGGGAGCCCGATCCGATCCCGCAGCCGGCCGATCCAGAGCCGTCGACGCTGCAGTACGTGACGGTGTTCGACAACCGCGACCAGGGCGGCTTCGCCGGCGGCAAGCCGGTCGGCACGCCCGAGCGCTTCCGCTGCGCCTTCAACAAGGTCCAGGGGCCGGTCGAAGCGGAGAGATAGGACGGCGGCTGTCGCGGGCAGCGGGGGTTTCCACCCACGTCGCCCGCGGCTAGGCTCACACCATGTCGTATCGATTGAGCCTCGCCGACGCGCCTGCCGCCTCGATCCGCGCCTGCGCTCGCGAGCAGCTGAACGGCGCCGTGCGCGAACTGGAGTCGCCCGGCGACGATCCGGCGAAGGCGATTCACCAGGCGCGCAAGCACCTGAAGAAGACGCGCGCGCTGCTGCGGCTGGTGCGGCCGGCGCTCGGCGAGCGAGCCTACCGCGCCGAGAACGACGCGCTGCGCGACGCCGCCGCGAAGCTGTCGGCGACGCGCGACGCCGACGTGCTGGTGGCGACCGTCGACGCGCTCGCCGCCGCCGCGGTCGGCCGGCTGCCCGCGAGCGACCTCGATGCGCTGCGGGCGGCGCTCGTCGCCGAGGCGGCCGCCGCGCGCGCACACGCGCCCGTTGACGGCGCCGCGCCCACGGACGCGCCGGCCGGCGACGGGGCAACCGCCGTCGCGGCCGCCGTCGCGCAGGAGCTGCGCGACATCCACGCGCGCGTCGACAGCTGGCCGCTCGACGACAGCGACTGGGAGACGGTCGTCGCCGGCATCTCGCGCGCGTACGCGCGCGGGCGTGACGCTCGTGCGCTCGCGGAGGCCGACCCGACCGTCGAGCACCTGCACGACTGGCGCAAGCGCGTGAAGGACCTCTGGTACCACCACCGGCTGCTGAAGCCGGTCTGGCCGGCCGTCTTCGACGCCTGCGCCGAGGAGGCCCACGTGCTCTCCGAGCAGCTCGGCGACGACCACGACCTCGCCGTCCTGCGCGCGCGGCTGGAGCAGGGGATCGACGGGCTCGCCGTCGACCTCGATCCGCTGCTGGCCGTCGTCGAGGAGCGCCGCGGCGCGCTGCAGGCGCAGGCGCGCCAGCTCGCCGCCCGTCTCTACGCGGAGAAGCCGAAGGCGTTCGAGCGGCGCGTCACGACCTGCGTCGAGGCCGCCGTCGCTGAGACCGGCGCCGCGGCCGGCGCCTGAGGCGTCGTCACATGGCTGAGGAGATCGAGCGCAAGTTCGTCCTCGACGCCCCGCCGCAGGGACTCGACGACCATCCCTCGGTCGCGATCGAGCAGGGCTACCTGGCGCTCGACGGCGACGTGGAGGTGCGCGTGCGCAGGCGCGGCGAGCACGCCTTCCTGACCGTCAAGTCCGGCGGCGGCCGCCGCCGCGTCGAGCAGGAGCTGGCGATCGGGCTGGAGCAGTTCGGCGCGCTGTGGCCGCTGACCGACGGCCGCCGCATCTCCAAGCGCCGTTATCTGGTGCCCGCTCCCGACGGGCTCCAGTTCGAGGTCGACGTGTATGGCGGCGCGCTCGACGGCCTCGTCGTCGCCGAGGTCGAGTTCCCCGACGACGCCGCCGCCGACGCCTTCAGCGGGCCCGAGTGGCTCGGCCGCGAAGTGACCGACGACCCGCGCTGGAAGAACCAGGCGCTGGCGCTGCACGGCCGCCCGGAGTAGAGGCAGCCGCACGCCGCACCGCCGCGCGGTCCGTCAGGATGTCGGCCATGCGCCGCGTCGCCGAGCAGGTCCGCCGATGAAGCCGATCTGGTTCGTCGCCGCCGCGGCGGTGCTCGCCTTCGCGTGGTGGAGACGGCGCAGACTTGAGCCGCCGCTGCTGATCGGTCTGCTGCTGATCGCCGCCGGCAGCGTCGTGTACGCGACCGGGCTGGTCGAGTTCCCCGATCTCGAGGAGGTCCTGACCGACCTCGGCAGAGCGCTCGGCACCTGGACCTACCTGCTCGTCGGCGTCCTCTGCTTCCTCGAGAGCGGTGCCGGCATCGGCCTGCTGGTCCCGGGGGAGACGGCGATCATCGTCGGCGGCGTCGTCGCCGGGCAGGGCGAGATCGACATCGTGCTGCTGATAGCGATCGCCTGGGCCACCGCGGTCGCGGGCGACTTCACCAGCTTCCTGATAGGCCGCAAGCTCGGCCGCGCCTTCCTGCTCAAGCACGGGCCGCGCGTGAAGATCACCGAGTCGAGAATCGAGCAGGTCGAGGCGTTCTACGACAAGCACGGCGGCAAGGCCGTCTTCCTCGGCCGCTTCGTCGGCCTCGTGCGCGCCGTCTCGCCGTTCGTCGCCGGCTCCTCCGGCATGCCGGCACGGCGCTTCCTGCCGTACGACATCCTTGCCGCGGGCATCATGGTGACCGCCTTCTCGCTGCTGGGCTACCTCTTCTGGCACTCGCTCGACAGAGTCCTGAAGATCGCCAGACAGGGGACGCTGGCGCTCGGCACCGTGATCGTCGTCGTGATCGCGATCGTCGTCGCCGTCCGCTGGCTGCGCGTGGAAGCCAATCGCGACAGGCTCGACGCCTGGATCGAGCAGCAGTCGCACAAGCCCGGCATCGGCCCGGTGATCCGCTTCCTGCGGCTGCTCGGCCGCAAGCTCTCCGGCCCGGCGCGCTTCCTCTGGAACCGCCTCACGCCCGGCCAGCTGGGGCTGGAGCTGACCTCGCTGCTGGCGATAGCGGCGGTCGGCTCGTTCGTCTTCTTCGGCTACATCATCGCCCTGGACCCGATCACCGAGCTGACCCCCGGCGACCGTCGCGGCGTGCGCTGGTCGGGCGACCTCGAGTCCGCCTGGCTGACCGACCTCGCGAAGGTCGTCACCCATCTCGGCGCTCTGCCGATCGCCGGCGGCGCGCTCGCGCTCGTCGCAATCGTGCTGCTGACGCGGCGCGAGTGGCTGGAGGGACTGGCGCTGCTGTCGGGCGGCGTGTTGACGTACGCCGGCGTCCACCTCACCAAGAACGCGACCGACCGCCCGCGGCCGCTGGAGCCGCTCGTCGACGCGATGGGCTCCTCGTATCCGTCAGGCCACGCCGCCTACGCCGTCTTCTGGGTCGCGATCGCCGTCGCGCTGCGGCGCGCCTTCCCGGGGCTCGCCTCGCGCGCGATCGTGCTGACCGCCGGGATCGCGATCGCCGTCGCGGTCGGCCTGACGCGCATCTACCTGCGCGTGCACTGGTTCTCCGACGTCGCCGGCGGCTGGGGTCTGGCCGCGATGTGCTTCGCGCTGACCGGGATGATCGCGCTGATCGTCAGCTACTTCACAGGCGGCGACGCGGCGCATGAGGCCGACGCCGCCGCCCCTGTCAGCTCCCGCTGACGGCGCGTCTGAACAGCAGGAAGCAGACGACCGCGACGATCGCGGAGACGACCCACACGGCGTTCGGGAACGCGGTCACGATCGCGAGCAGGAGCCCGACGACGGCGACGACGCCGAAGACGCCGGAGGCCAACACGAGCTGGTAGGCCCGCTGCTCTCTCTGGCGGCGCGTGGGGCGGTTGGAGGAACGGCGCTGGATGTCGCTCATCGCTTCATCTTCGCATGCACCCTCTTCGGCGACCGGTCCGCGCCGCACGGACGAGCGGTACGAAGCCTGACATCGGACGTTCGTCCCGCGCCCTCGGGACCTTCGCGGGAGGGTGTTCCCATCTTCGGCCCTCACTTCTCGCGCGTTCGCGTGCCAGACTCGCTGCTCATGTTGGAGGGTCGAACGAGGGAGGTCGCCTGGCTGGGCGACCGCATACGAGGGTTGCGCGAGGGAGCGGCCTTCGCCGCTGTCGTGCGCGGCGAGGCCGGCGTCGGCAAGAGCGCGCTGATCGACGCGGCGCTGCTCGACGAGCCGGCGTACGGCACGCGTGTGCTGCGGGCGCGCGGCTACGAGTCCGACAGCGAGATCCCCTACGCCGGCCTGCTCGAGCTGGCGACGCCGCTGCTCGACCTGCGCGAGACGCTGCCGCAGGCGCAGCGGGCGGCGATCTCCTCGGCCTTCGCGCTGGAGCCGCCGACCCCGCACGACCGCCTCGCGGTCGCCGCCGGGCTGCTCGGCCTGCTCGCGCAAGCCGCCGAGCGCGAGCCGCTGCTGGCCGTCGTCGATGACGTCCACTGGCTCGACGACGCCTCGCGCGACGCGATCCTCTTCGCCGCCCGCCGGCTCGTCTCCGGCGGCGTCGGGATGGTGCTCGCCGCGCGCGACGGCGCCGCGCCCGAGCTGGACCTCGGCGGCGTGCGCGAGCTGCGCCTCAACGGATTGGAGCTGCCCGACGCGCTGAAGCTGCTGCGGCGCGGCGCGCCGAAGCTGCCGGCCAGCGTCGCCGAGTCGATCGTCGTCGCGACCGCCGGCAACCCGCTCGCGCTCGTCGAGCTGCCGGGGGCGCTGACGCCGGCGCAGCTGGCCGGCGAGGCGCCGCTCGCCGACCCGCTGCCGGCCAGCGCCGCGATCGAGCGCGCCTTCTCGCGCCAGGTCGCCGAGCTGCCGCCCGACACGCGCCGCGCGCTGCTCGTCGCCGCCGCTCTGCATCGCGGCCGGCTCGACCTGCTGACGGCCGCGCTGCGCAGGCTGGAGCTGCCCGAGGACGTGCTCGCGCCGGCCGAGCAGGCGCGCATCGTCGCCGAGCGCGACGGCGACCTCCTCTTTCGTCACCCGCTGCTGCGCGCCGCCGTCTACCACGCCGCGGCGAGCAGCGAGCGGCGCGTCGCACATGCCGCGCTCGGCGCCGTCGCGACCGATCCGCGCGTGCGCGCCTGGCATCTCGCGCATGCCGCCTCCGGCGCCGACGAGACGGTCGCCGCGGCGCTCGAGGAGGCCGCCCACGACGCCCGCGCTCGCAACGGCCACGCCGAGGCGGCGCGCGCCTTCGAGCGCGCCGCGCAGCTGTCGACCGACTCGGTCGCGCAGGGCCGCCGCGCGCTCGACGCGGCACAGGAGCACGCGGTCGCCGGCCACGTCGGCAGCGCCCTGGCGCTGCTCGACGAGGCCGAGCCGCGCGTCGAACCCGCGCTCGCGCCTGCCGTCGCACGGCTGCGCGGCAACCTCGCGATGCGCCGCGGCGAACCGCTCGCGGCGCAGCGGATCCTCGAAGGCGAAGCGGAGCGCGCGCTCGCCGTCGGCGACCACGCGAGCGCCGCGACGCTGCTGCTGGAGTCGTCGATCAGCTACACGATGACCGGCGACCACGCCGGCATGTTCGCCGTGCTGGAGCGGGCAAGCACGTCGGCGGCGGTCGCCGGCGGCCCCGCCGAGCTGATCACGCGGATCATGCTCGCCGTCTCGCGCTCGGTCGCCGGCGGCGCGCGGCAGGGCGCGGCACAGGAGCTGGCCGTGATCGAGCCGCTGCTGACCGACTTCGACCCGACCGGGCTCGGCGAGCCGCTCGGCCTCTACGCGCAGGCGTCGATGTGGCGCGACCCCGACCGCGCCGCGCGCGTGCTCGACTGGCTGATCGGCCGCTACCGCGACGCGAGCGCCTTCGGCGCGCTGCCGTTCCCGCTGACCGTGCGCGCGATGCTGCACGAGCGGCGCGGCCGCTGGACCGAGGCGGAGGCCGACGCGGAGGAGGCGGTGCGGCTCGCGCGCGAGATCGACCAGGCGACGATCTTCGGCTTCTGCCTCTCGACGCTCGCGCTCGTCGAGGCCGGCCTCGGCAGGGTCGAGGACGCGCGCGCGCACGCGCGCGAAGGTCTGGAGCTGACCGACGCCGCGCACGCGCGCAACCTCGGCATCTACCTGCTCGCCGCGCTCGGCCGCGCCGAGCTGGCCGACGACCGCCCCGAGGCCGCGGCCGCCGCGCTCGACCACGCCGCCGAGCGCGCGCAGGAGCTGAACTGGCGCGAGCCGAGCGTCGTGCAGTTCTCCGGCGACCACATCGAGGCGCTCGTGCGGATCGGTCGCGAGGCCGACGCGCGCACGGCGCTCGAACGGCTCGCCGCCGACGCCGAGCTGACCGGCGGCCCGTGGGGCAACGCCGTGCTGGAGCGCGGCCGGATGCTGCTCGCCCCGGCCGACGAGCTCGACGCGCACGCGCAGGCGGCGCTCAGATGGCACGAGCTCGACGGCGGCCCCTTCGACCGCGCCCGCACCGAGCTGGCGTGGGGCGAGCGGCTGCGGCGCCGGCGCCGGCGGATGGACGCGCGCGAGCCGCTCGAACGCGCGCTGCAGACCTTCCGCGCGCTCGGTGCCGAGCCGTGGGCGCGACGGGCCGCCGACGAGCTGGCGGCGGCCGGCGGCACGCGGCCGTCGGAGGGCGCGCCGCGGACCCGCGACGAGCTCAGCGCGCACGAGCTGAAGGTCGCGCTGATGGTCGCCCACGGGATGACGAACAGAGAGGTCGCGGCGGCGCTGTTCCTGTCGCCGAAGACGATCGAGCGCCATCTCAGCCGCATCTACCGCAAGCTCGACGTGCGCTCGCGCACCGAGCTGGCGCGGCTGCTCGCCGCCGACACCTGATCGCGCCGACGACGGTGCGGCCAGCCGTACCGTGTCGCGACCGCGCCAGAGGGTAGGGTCCCGACGGGATGGCGCAGGCGATCGACGTGCAGGGGCTCAGCAAGCGGTTCGGCGACAAGCTCGCCGTCGACGACCTGTCGTTCTCGGTCGAGTTCGGTCGCATCGTCGGCTTCCTCGGCCCCAACGGCGCCGGCAAGACGACGACGCTGCGCGCGCTGCTGGGGTTGATCGCCCCGACCGGCGGCACCGCCACGATCGTCGGCCAGCCGTTCACCTCGCTGAGCGATCCGGCCGGCACCGTCGGCGCGGTGCTCGACGGCGGCATGTTCCACCCCGGCCGCAGCGGCCGCAACCACCTGCGCACGCTCGCACGCGCCTCCGGCGTCTCCGACGCGCGCGTCGAGGAGCTGCTGGAGCTGGTCCAGCTCAAGCAGGACGGCAGACGCCGCACGAAGGGCTATTCGCTCGGCATGCGCCAGCGGCTCGGGCTCGCGGCGGCGCTGCTCGGCGACCCGAGAGTGCTCGTGCTCGACGAGCCGGCCAACGGCCTCGACCCGCAGGGGATCCGCTGGCTGCGCGACTTCCTGCGCGCGCTCGCGGCCGAGGGGCGTGCGGTGCTCGTCTCCTCGCACGTGCTCGCCGAGGTCGCGCAGACCGCCGACGACGTCGTCGTGATCCACCGCGGCAGATCGATCCTGCAGTCGTCGCTGCCGGAGCTGCTCGCGCAGCATGCCGGCGGCACGCGTGTCGCCGGCCCGGACGTCGGCCGCCTCGCCGAGCTGCTGCGCGCCGACGGGGCGGCCGTGCGCGCCGCCGACGGCGACGGCTCGATCGTCGTCAGCGACCGCGACGGCGTGCAGGTCGGCCGCATGATCGCCGCCAACGCGATCGTCATCTCCGAGCTGGCGCCGGTCGCGCAGTCGCTCGAGGACGTCTTCTTCGAGCTGACCGGAACGCAGGGAGGCCCGGCATGAGCCGCGCACTGTCGAGCGAGCTGCTGAAGCTCCGCACCACCCGCACCTTCTACGCGCTCGTCGGCAGCTCGCTCGGGCTGGTGCTGCTGATCGTCGGCCTCGCCGCCGCGCTCGACAACAACTGGGAAGGCAACTCCACGCCGCCGTCGATCGACCTGCTCGGGATCGCCTTCCTCTGTCAGCTGTTCGCGCTCGTGCTGGGGATCCTCGCCGTCACGAGCGAGTTCCGCCACGGCACGATCACGCCGTCGCTGCTGGCCGTGCCGAGCCGCACGCGGCTGATCTCGGCGAAGCTCGCCGTCCACCTCGGTGCCGGGCTGCTGTTCGGCCTCGCCACCGTCGTGCTGATCCTGGTGCTGTCGTCGGCGATCTTCTCGCTGCGCGACATCGACAACTCGGTCGGCGGCAGCGAGCTGCTGAAGGTCGGTCTCGGCAACGCCTTCTCGATCGCGCTCTACGCCGCGCTCGGCGTCGGCATCGGCGCCGTCGTGCGCAACCAGGTGGGCGCGATCATCGGCGCGCTCGCGTGGATCTTCGTGATCGAGTCGCTGCTGACGATCATCCCCGGCTTCGAGGACACGATCACCAAGTACGGCCTCGGCGGCGTCGCCGGCGGCCTCTCCGGCAGCGACGAGTTCACCGACGGCGGCGAGCTGCTCGCGCAGGTGCCCGCCGGCCTGCTGCTGGCGGCATACGTGGCGATCTTCGTGATCGCCGGCACGGTGCTGCTCAAGCGCCGTGACATCAGCGCGTAGCGACGCTCGCGCCCGCCCGCGGCGGGAACCGACGCCGCCCGCCTCCGCATCGCTTAGTATCGCCTCCGGCATGGCCCGGTGGAGAGTGAACGGCGGCGCGAACGCATGAGCTGGTGGGCTGTCCCGCGCGGTTGGATCGAGTCGTTCGGCGACATCGTCCGCTTCGCGATGCGGATCTTCGGCGAGGTCTACGGCGGCCGCGTCTTCCGCTTCTTCGGCGAGGCGCTGCGGCAGGCCGGCCTGCTGATCCTCTCCTCGACGCTCGTGATCTGGGGCCTGGTGTTCATCATCGGCCTGCAGTGCGGGATCGAGGGCGCGTACTTCACGCGCGGCACCGGCACGCCGAACTACGCCGGCGTCTTCACCGCCTGGTGCGACCTGCGTGAGCTGGTCCCGTACGCCTTCGGCTACATGATGGCCGCGAAGGTCGGCACCGGCATCGTCGCCGAGATCGGCTCGATGCGGATCACGGAGGAGATCGACGCGCTCGAGGTGATGGGCATCAGCTCGATGACCTTCCTCTGCGGCACGCGCCTGCTCGCCTCCTGGATGGTGCTCCCGTTCGTCTACATCGGAGGCGTCGGAGCCGCCTTCATCGCCTCCTACCTTGCGGTGGTGGTGCAGATCCACGAGGTCTCGGCCGGCGGCTACGAGCTGATCTTCTGGGCCTTCCAGAATCCGACCGACCTCTTGTACTCGCTGCTGAAGGGCGCCTTCATGGCGACCGGCATCGTCGTCGTCGGCTGCTACTACGGCTACAACGCCTCCGGCGGCCCGGTCGGCGTCGGCACGGCGACGGCGAAGTCGATGGTGCTGAACCTCGTCTATGTCCACCTGATCGGCATGATGGGCACCCAGCTGTTCTGGGGCGCCAATCCACGAGCGCCGATCGGCGGTTAGGGCCCGCCGCGAGCGGGCCGCGCACGCAGCATCCGACGCCGCCGGCTTTCGGGCGGCGTTCGTCGTTCCGGGGTAGGCTCGCTCCCATGAGGAGAATCGCGCTGCTGGCGGCCGCAGGGCTGCTGGCGTCCCCCGCGGCCGCGCTCGCCGAGCCGGCCGGGAAGTCGACCCTGCAGGAGACGATCAGAGTCCAGGGCGGGTACGGGAAGGGTCCGTACCACCCGCTGGAGCGCGGGGGAGGGGAGCGCTACACGGTGCGGACCACGCTCGCCCCGGCCGGCAGAGCGCGCGCCAGAGCGCGTCGCTCGCTCGCCTTCTTCGGCCAGCTGACCGATCCGCAGATCGCCGACGAGATGTCGCCGGCGCGCGTCGAGCTGCTCGATCCGGCGGGCGGCGCGGTGAGCGCCTCGTGGCGACCGCAGGAGGCGCTCGGCACGCACGTCTTCGACGCGACGATCCGCAACGTCAACCGCAACCGCGTCAGCCCCGTGAAGCAGGGCGACGGCAAGCGGGCGAGACTCGGCTTCGCGATCACGACCGGCGACCTGCCCGACAACACCCAGCGCAACGAGACGCAGTGGATGGTCAGCGTGCTCGAAGGCGGCCGTGTCGATCCCTTCTCCGGCAAGCCGCTCACCGCGACCAACTCCTGCCCCGGCGCGACGCCGGAGCAGATCGCGCAGATGAACGACGATGTCGCCAACCGCCGCTACACCGGCGTGCAGGACTACAGCGGCTACCCGTCCGCCGGCGCCGACCGCCAGGCCGGCTTCTGGGACCCGGACGTCGCGCCGCGGGGCGGGGCGTACGCCTCCTTCCCGCGCTATCCCGGCCTGATGGACCGCGCCCAGCAGCCGTTCACGGCCGAGGGCCTGAGAATGCCGTGGTACTCCTCGCGCGGCAACCACGACGGGCTCGTGCAGGGCAACGCCTCGGCCTCCAGCCCGATCTTCCAGGCGATCGTCAGAGGCTGCCTGAAGATATACCCGACGCAGGCGTTCGACCCGGCGCTGTTGATCGGCAGAAGCGGCGACGAGGCGCTCGCGGCGATCGGCAACCCGGCCTTCGTCGGCAGACTGCTCAGTGGCGCCGGCAGAACGCCGCCCGACCCAGACCGCGCCTTCGTCTCCAAGCCCGAGTACAAGCAGCTGCAGGGCACCGGCGACAGACGCCACGGCTTCGGCTTCACCGCGAAGGATGAGCTGACGGCGTCGAGAGGGACCGCGCTCTACTACTCGTTCAGCCCGCGCAGAGGGCTGCGCTTCGTCTCGCTCGACACGGTCGCCGAGGGCGGCGGCTCGGAGGGCAACGTCGACGACCCGCAGTACCGCTGGCTGGTGAAGACGCTGAGAACGGCGGCCAGACGCGACGAGCTGGTGATCGTCTACTCGCACCACACGCTCGAGACGACGACGAACAGAACGCCCGACGAGGAGGCCGGCTGCGACAACCCGCAGGGCGCCGGCTGCGACGGCGACCCGCGCAGATCGACGCCGCTGCACCTCGGCCTCAGCGGCAGAGCGAGCATCCGCGACCTGCTGCTGGCGAACCCGCACGTGATCGCCTACGTCAACGGCCACACCCATCGCAACGCGGTGAAGGCGTTCAAGCGCGGCAGATCGGGCTTCTGGCAGGTCAACACCGCCTCCCACGTCGACTTCCCGCAGCAGTCGCGCACGCTCGAGCTGCTCGACAACCGCGACGGCACGCTGTCGCTGTTCGGCACGATCCTCGACACCGCCGCGCCGATCGCCGAGCCGCCGCCCGGCCCGGCCGCGGCGTTCAGCGACACGCAGCTCAGCTCGCTCGCGCGCACGCTCGCCGCCAACGACCCGCAGACCCGCCCCGTCACCAGCGGCGATGGCCCCGGCCGCAAGAGCGACCGCAACGTCGAGCTGCTGATCCGCGACCCGCGCTAGCGGGTCGGGTCGGCGGCTCCTCCTCCCGGAGGAGCGTCATCTGGCATCCCCTCAGGGGACGCTGGATGACGCTCCTCGGGCGAGTGCGGCGCGGAGGGCGGCGGCGGTCTCGGCGGGGCGGCGGACGACGTCGTCGTGCGTGAAGCGCAGGACGGTCCAGCCTTCGAGCGTCAGCGTGTTCGACTTGCTGCGATCGCGGTGGAAGGCGTCGCGCGTGCGGTGGTGCTCCCAGCCATCCAGCTCGACCGCCACCCGCGGCTCGCGCCACAGCGCGTCGACCTCGAAGGCGTGGGCGGGGAACCAGACGTTCGTGCGCGGCTGGGGGAGGCGGGCGCGCGTCACGAGCGTCAGGAAGCGCTCCTCCAGCTCTCTGCGCGTGAGCTGCGTCGCGCGGGCGCGTGCTTCGTTGAGCGCCGCATGCATCGCGGCATGACCGCGGCCGCGGCGGCCGGCGGTGCGCGCCAGCGCCGCCTCGATCGTGCGCAGGTCGAAGCTGCGCAGCTCCTCGGCGCGGCGCAGCGCGCGCAGGAGCTGGTCGGCCGGCACGATGCCGGCGAGGTCGACGAGCGTGCGCGCCACGGTCGTGACCGGCATGCCGTCCGCTCGCGTGCGATCGGCGTCGTCGAGCCGCTGGCGAGCGTGCAGCCTGATCCCGTCGAGCCCGGTGCGGTGGGCCGCCGTGGCGACGTCGATCGCCGCGCCGTTGTGCGGCCGCAGCCCGTGCAGCGATGCGGCCGAGCGGTGGCTGAGGACGGCACCCGGGCCGCTCGCCAGCACCGCCGCAAGCCACCGCCCCTCGCGTCTCAGCTGCGCGTGCCCGACCGCGTAGACGCCGGGGTGGAGGCGCAGCAGGCGCCCGTTGCGCACGCGCGACGCGATCGGCTTCGCGCCGAGCCCCGCCCCGAGCAGCTGACTCCTGCTCACCACCCCGTGCTGCCCAGCCGCCAACTCCCCGATCACCCGATCCACAGACCGAGGAGCGTCATCTGGCATCCCCTGAAGGGACACTGGATGACGCTCCTCCGGTGGCGGGACGGTGGCGCTGCGCACCTCCTACACGGTGGCAGGGGAACTGTCGCGTGTCGGCTCGGCTTCGTGCGGATTCTGCGGAGGGATTGCGGGCTCCGGCGCGTCCGGTCTGCGGCGCGGCAGGAACAGCGCCGGGATCAGGGCGAGCAGGAGGATCGCGACCGGCCACCAGAAGGTGTGGGCGAACGCCTCGGCGAGCGCGGGGGCGACTCTGTCGCGCGCCGCCTCGGGGATCGCGGCGATCGCGCCGAGGCCCGACTCGCCGCCGGCCGCGCCGGCGCCCGCGCCGCCAGCCGGCGCCACATCTCTGAACTGGTGCTGGAGCACGACGGCGAACAGCGCGGTGCCGATCGAGCCGCCGACGCGCATGAGGATGTTGAGCGTGGTGGTCGCGCGCGGGACGGCCGCGTGCGAGAGCGTCTGGTACGCCGCCGCCATCGACGGCATCATCGTCGCGCCGGTGCCGAGGCCGGCGACGAACAGCGATCCGGCCAGCAGCGCGTAGCTGGTGTCGGCGCCGAGCTGGGTGTAGGTGAAGTAGCCGAGCGCGACGAGCGGCAGGCCGCAGAGCACGACCTTGCCGGCGGCCCCTCTGTCGACGATCCGCCCGGAGATCGGCATCATCACCGCCGCGCCGAGGCCCTGCGGGGCCATCAGCAGGCCGGCGTCGAGGGCAGACTGGCCGCGGACGATCTGGTAGTAGAGCGGGAACAGCAGCATCGCGCCGAACATCGCGCTGCCGAACAGCACGGTCACGCCGGCCGCGGCCGAGAAGGCACGGACCTTGAACAGCCGCAGGTCGAGCAGCGGGTGGTCCGAGCGCAGCGAGTGGACGACGAACAGCACCACGAGCACGAGCCCGGCGATCATCGGCAGCAGCGCGCCGGCTGAGCCGAAGCCGCGCGTCGGCGTCTCGGCGAGGCCGTAGACGAACAGCGCGAGGCCGGGGGAGAGCAGCAGCAGGCCGAGCAGGTCGAGCTTCTCGCCCGGTCTCGGCACGTCCCTGTCGAGGATCCGCCACGCCAGCGGCAGCGCGATCAGCCCGATCGGGACGTTGACGTAGAAGATCCAGCGCCACGAGACGTCGTCGACCAGCCATCCGCCGAGCACGGGGCCGAGGATCGGGCCGAGCAGCATCGGCACGCCGACGATCGACATCACGCGCCCGACGCGGGCGGGGCCGGCGGTCTGCGCGAGCACGGTCATGCCGGCCGGCATCACCATGCCGCCGCCGATCCCCTGGAGGATCCGGAACGCTATGAGCGAGCTGGCGTCCCAGGCGAGGCCGCAGAGCGCCGAGCCGAGCACGAACAGCGCGACCGACGACATCCACAGCCGTTTGGTGCCGAAGCGGTCGGCCGCCCAGCCGGTCAGCGGGATCACGGTCGCGAGCGCGAGCAGATACGCGGTCGAGACCCATTGGATCGTCGACAGCGAGACGTCGAAGTCGCGCGCCAGCGTGTCGATGGCAACGTTGACGATCGTCGTGTCGAGGATCGTCATGACGGCGCCGAGCACGACGACGGCGGCAACCATCCAGACGTGTCTCGGCAACGGCTCGCCGGCGGCGGTATGGGACTGAGCTGGGGTGTCGGGGCCTGACATCGGTAGCTCCTCGGATTGGACTCGCCGAGAATCGTTCCAGATCTGAATGATTCATGCAAGTAATGGTTCAGACATGGAATGACTGTTATGCTGGCCATGTCATGTGCCCGCCAGCACCAGATGCCATGCAGGGAGTGACGTTCACGCTCTCGCAGCTCGGCTTCCACGTCGCGACGCGCTTCGCCGAGGCGATCTCGCCGCTGGGGCTGGTGCCGCCGCACGTCGGGATCCTCCAGATCGTCGGGCGCGAGCCGGGTCAGAGCCAGCAGGCGCTCTCGAACAAGCTCGGAATACCGCCCAACCGCCTCGTCGCGCTGATCGACGAGCTGGAGGCGCGCGGCCTGATCCGACGTGAGCGCCCGCCGACCGACCGCCGCGTCTTCGCCCTGCACCTGACCGACGACGGCGAGCGGATGCTGAGACGCGTGCGCGACCTCGGGATCGAGCACGAGGCCGCGATCACCGCCGCGCTCAGCGACGAGGAGCGGGCGACGCTCGCCGAGCAGCTGCGCCGGATCGCCGCCGAGCAGGGCCTCGCGCCCGGCGTCCACCCGGGCCTGCTGAAGCTGCGCTAAGCCCCCCGGCTCGGCCGCCACTCCCGCAGCAGCAGCGCGATCAGGTAGACCCCGCCGAGCACGCCGGTGACGATCCCGACCGGCATCCGCGCCGGCAGCAGCCGCTGGGCGATCAGGTCGGCGCCGAGCAGCAGTGCCGCGCCCATCAGCGCGGCGGCGATGACGCCAGGCCCGCTGGCGCGCGTCAGGCGGCGCGCGATCTGCGGCGCGGCGAGCGCGACGAAGAGGATCGGGCCGGCGGCCGAGGTCGCGACCGCCGTCAGCGCGACCCCGCAGCCGAGCAGCCCGAGGCGGGCCCGCTCCAGGCGCACGCCGAGCGCGCCGGCGGCGTCGTCACCCAGCTCCAGCGTGCGCAGCGATCGCGACAGGGCGACCAGCAGCGGCACCAGCGCGACGAGTGCGACGGCGAGCGGCCGCACGTGCTCCCAGCCGCGGTCGTCGAGGCTGCCGACGATCCACGTCGAGGCGACCAGCGCGTCCTCGATTCTCGCTCTCGTCAGCAGGTAGTCGGTCAGCGCCAGCAGCATCGCCGACAGCCCGATCCCGATCAGCACGAGCCGGTAGCCCGACACGCCGTCGCGCCACGCCAGCAGGTAGACGGCGATCGCGGTCAGCAGCCCGCCGACCAGCGCCGAGCCGGCGATCGCGAAGCTGCCGCCGCCGAAGACGACGATGGCGAAGACGGCGGCGGCCGAGGCGCCGGAGGTGAAGCCGATCACGTCGGGGCTGCCGAGCGGGTTGCGCGTCAGCGACTGGAAGATCGCGCCGGCCGCGCCGAGCGCCCCGCCGACTAGCAGCGCCGTCAGCGCGCGCGGCAGCCGCAGCGTCTCGACGACCAGCTGCGTCAGCTCGTCGCCGCCGCCGAGCAGCGTGCTCACGACCTCGCCGAAGGAGAGCGGGTAGTCGCCGGTCCCGATCGAGAAGACGAGCAGGACGAAGCAGACGAGCGCGAGCAGGACGCCGACGACCAGCGCACGCGGGTCGACGCGGGCGCTCGCGGGGCCGAGGCGGACGCTGCGGGCTCTCACAGCCGCGCCACTCTCCCGCGCCGCACGAGCGCGATGAAGACGGGGCCGCCGAGGAAGGCGGTGACGATCCCGACCTGCACCTCGGCGGGGCGGCTGACGACGCGCCCGAGCGTGTCGGCGGCGAGCAGCAGGATCGGTCCCAGCACGACCGAGTACGGCAGCACCCAGCGGTTGTCGGGGCCGGCGATCGCGCGCGCGATGTGCGGCACGCTCAGCCCGACGAAGACGATCGGGCCGGCGGCGGCGGTCGCGGCGCCGCACAGCAGCGTGACGGCGAGCGCGCCGGCCGCGCGCGTGCGACCCGGGCGCGAGCCGAGCGCGCGGCCCAGCTCGTCGCCGAGCGCGAGCGCGTTGAGCGGTCGCGCGAGCAGCAGCGCCAGCAGCAGCCCCGCGACGATGAACGGCGCGACCTGCTCGACGATCGCCGCGTCGCGCCCGGCCAGCGAGCCGACGGCCCAGAAGCGGTATTGCGAGAAGGTCTGCGGATCGCCGAGCGCGATCCCCTGCACGGCCGCGAGCAGCGCGAACGTGACGGCGGTGCCCGCGAGCGCGAGCCGCACGGGCGAGGCGGCGGCGCGGCCGCGCGCGCCGATCCCGTACACGAGCGCGGCGGCGAGCGCCGCGCCGAGGAAGGCGAACCAGACGCGCTCGGCGCCGTCGCCGACGCCGAACCACGCGAGCCCGGCGACGACGGCGAAGGCGGCGCCGGCGTTGACGCCGAGCAGGCCGGGGTCGGCGAGCGGGTTGCGCGTCAGCCCCTGCATCAGGGCGCCCGCGGCGCCGAGCGCGGCGCCGGCGAGCAGGCCCAGCAGCGTGCGCGGGATCCGCAGGTCGTGGACGACGAGCGCGTTCTGCGAGCCGTCGTTGTCCCACACGAGCGACCAGACCTGGTCGAGCGGGATCGAGCGGGTGCCGATGCTGACGCTCAGCAGCGCAACGAGCGCCAGCGCGGCAAGCGCCGCGGCGAGTCCCGCGGCGCGGCCGGCGTTGCGCCCGCTGGTCAGCCTCTCACCGCTCTGTCGAGCTGCGGCAGCACTCTCTCGAGCGCGTACGGGATGCTGAGCACGGTGCTCCACGTCAGCGCGGCGGATGCGAGCGGGTCGGTCACGTAGACGACGCGGCCGTCTCTGACGACGTCGAGCGCCTGGTAGACGGCGAGTCTGTCGAGCTGTCTTCTGATCTCAGGGCTGAAGCCGAGGTTCCACACCAGCAGGTCCTCGTCGAGCAGGTCGATCCGCTCGTCGCTGATCGTCGCGCCGTCCTTGTCGCCCGACAGTCTGCCGATCTCGTCGCTGAGCCCGAAGCCGAGCGAGGTCATGAAGCGCGAGCGCGGGTCGGTCGGGCTGCGCGCGAACGAGCTGCCGGGCTCGAAGCGCTCGGCGACGACGGCGGTCTTGCCGGCGAACTGCGGGTGGTCTCTGGCGGCGGCGGCGAACTGCGCGTCGACGTCCTCGACCAGTCTTCTCGCCTCGGCCTCTCTGCCGAGCGCCTTGCCGACGACCTCAGTCGCGTCCTGCCAGGCGATGCCGTAGTCGACGGTCCCCCTCGGCTGCAGCACGGTCGGGGCGATCTTCGAGAGCGTGTCGTACTGCTTCTTGCTGACGCCGCCGTAGAGCGCGAGGATCAGGTCCGGTCTGAGGCCGATGATCTGCTCGTAGTCATACGACTGGTTGCCGGTGAACTCGCCTCTCGCGAGCACGGTCGGTCTGGCGGCGGTCGCGGCGAGCGCCGCGTCGGCCCACGGCCAGGTCGCGTACTCGTAGTCGCCGTACCAGTCGGTCACGGCGATCGGCGCGACGCCGAGCGCGAGCACCGCGTCCTGGTCGCTGAGGCCGAGCGTGATCACGCGTCTGGGCTGCGACTCGATCGTCGTGGAGCCGAGGTTGTGCTCGATCGTGACGGGGAAGGCGCTGTCGGCCGGCGCGGTCTCGGTCTGGGTCGCGGCAGCGGCGGTGCCGGTCGCGCTGTCGTCGTCATCGCTGCCGCAGGCGGCGAGCGTCAGCGGGACGGCGAGCAGCAGCAGCAGCGCGAGCAGCCGCAGGCCGCGGCGCGCGGAGATGGGGGACACGATGGACTCCGGGACGTTCGAGGAGGGAGAGGAACCTTAGGGAACCCTAACAAGGCTTCCCGCCGCGCGGGCCCGCCATGCAGCGGCGCCGCGTGCGCCCAGCGCGCGGCACGCTGCGGACCCCTCGCGCGCGGCCGCCTCCCTACGCCGCCACCAGCAGGCTCGTCCCGTACAGCGCCAGCGCGCCGGCCGCGATCCCGAGCGCGGCGCGCGGGTGCAGCAGGCGGCCGTCGCCGTCGCGCATGGCGGGGGCGATCTGGACGATCACCTGCACGATCGCGCCGACGCCGACGCCCAGCAGCAGCGTCGACAGCTCCGGGTTGGAGACGGTCGCGCCGAACAGCGCGCCGAGGATCGCCGGGCCGCCCGCGATCAGCCCGAGCCCGAGCAGCACGAGCAGCGACGGCCGTCTGTCGGCCGCCAGCGGCGCGACGATCGCCAGCCCCTCGCTCGTGTTGTGGATCGCGAAGCCGACGACGAGGAAGGCGCCGAGCGCGAGCGCGCCGATCGCGTACGCCGAGCCGATCGCGAGCCCCTCACCGAAGTTGTGCAGCCCGATCCCGATCGCGATCAGCAGCGCCAGCCGTCCGCCGGAGGCACCGGCCGCCTCGGCGCCGCTGCGCCGCCGCCGCATCCAGGCGTCGAGCCCCGCGAGCGCGAGGTAGGCGAGCCCGGCGCCGAGGAAGACCAGCTCGCCGCCGCCGAAGGCGCCGCCGCTCTCGTTCCCGGCCTCCAGCCCTTCGAGCGTGCCGTCGAGCGCGAGGAAGGCGAGCAGGCCGACGGTGAAGGCCATCAGCAGCTCGATCCAACGGCTGCCGGCACGCCGCAGCAGCGGCAGGAAGAACATCCCGAGCGTGACCGGGATGACGCCGACGTAGAGGCCGAGCAGCACCATCAGGCCAAAGAAGTCGCCGTCGGTCGCGGGCGTCTCGACCGCGAACGGGATCTCGGCGGCGATCACCGCGCCAGTCGAGGTCAGCAGGTTGATCGCGTACGGCGAGCCGTCCTGCCACGGGTAGTCGAGCGTCAGCGTCGCCGAGGAGAGGCGGCCGATCTCCGGCGTGCTGCGCGCGAAGTCGACGAAGGCGTCGTTGACCGAGACCTGCGCGATCGCGACCGGGTCGGGGCCGGTGTTGCGGACGGTCAGCTCGATCTCGCCGGGCCGCAGCACGGTCCGCTCGACGGCCAGCTCCTCGATCGGCGGGCCGCTGCGCTCCGGCAGCGAGTCGCCGCCGGCGAGCGCGAGCGCCACCAGGACCGTCACGACCAGCGCGACGATCCCGGCGGCCAGCAGCGGCAGCGGCAGGCGGCCGCTCGCGGGCGGGCTCTGCGCGGCGCCGGACATCAGGCGACCACCTCGAACAGGCCCATCCAGCCGAGCTCGGCGAACTCGCTCTTGTGGGCGTGGAACATGAACTGCCCGAGGTGGGGGAAGCGCAGCTCGAGGATCCCGCGCTGGCCCTGCACCTGCGCGATCGTGTCGGTGAACTCGATCGGCTGCAGGCTCGTCCCGGTCGGGAAGTGGTGGAAGAAGTTGCCGTGCAGATGGAACGAGTTGACCGGGTCGTACTCGAGCAGGTTGGAGAGGTAGATCCGCACCAGCTCGCCGCGTCTGACCCTGATCGGCTCGTGCACGTAGTGGAACGGGATCCCGTTGACGTGGTAGAGCTGGTTGCCCTCCGCGTCGAAGGTCGTGTTCCAGCCGGCCTGCACCATCACCAGCTCGTCGGCGTCGGGCCGGCCGGCTCTGGGGTCGATCACGAACGTGCCGAACATGCCGCGCGCGATGTGCTCGGCGAGCGGAGCGGCGTGGCAGTGGAAGAGGTGCAGCCCGAACGGCTCGGCGTCGAACTCGTAGACGGTCTTCTCGCCCGGTTGCAGCAGCCCGGCGCCCTGGCCGGCGACGCCGTCCATCGCGCTCGGGTGGATCCCGTGGAAGTGCATCGTGTGCGGGTGCGCGGAGCCGTTGATGAAGGTGATCCGCAGCAGCTCGCCCTCGCGGCAGCGCAGCGTCGGGCCGGGGACGCGGCCGTTGAAGGTCCAGGCCGGGAAGCTGACGCCGGGGGCGACCTCGATCTCCTTGTCGAGCGCGTAGACGGTCCACTCGCGCAGCGCGCGGCCGTTCGGCAGGCGGCGGGTTCTGCCCCAGTCGAAGTCGCGCAGCAGCTCGGTCGGGTGGAAGCCGTTGCGGACGTGGTCGACCGTCTCGCCGGCGCGGAACGTCGGGCCGGCGGCGCCGCCGTGGGCCATCCCGGGGTCGCCGGCGCCGTTCGGCGCGGTGCCGTTCGCGGTGCCGTGGCCCATCGCGGCGTGGTCGTGGCCGGCGGCGAGCGCCTTCGCGGTCGGCAGGGCGACGGCGGCGAGGCCGGCGGACGAGAGCAGCGAGCGACGCGTGGTCTTCTGCATATGGTCCAAGTAAACCACAGTTAAGGCACGCCAAAGTTTTGAGTTCGCCGGAGTTGGAACTGGGCGCGGCAGCGCTTCGGTACCGTGGCGATTCGTTGTGACGCGAGCCGTGGCGATCCTGGAGCGACTGCCCGCGTGGGCGACGACGGGCGTCGGATCGCTGCCGCACGACGATCCGGCGCAGGCCGTCGCGCACTGCGTCGCCGCCTATGAGCTGCCGTTCTGCCCGCAGCTGCCGCGCCTCGACGGCGACATGGTCAGCGAGTGGCTCGGCGCCGATCTCGCCTCCGCCGGCTGGACGCGCGCACGTGAGCGCGGGCGCCCGCGCGCGTGGGAGGCGCTGCTGGCGCGGCTCGACGCCGCCCCGCCCGCGCACCGGATCGTGAAGCTGCAGGTGACCGGGCCGGCGACGCTCGCCTGCGCGCTGGAGCGGGCCCGCGGCGCCGCCGGCTCTGGCGCGGTCGCCGCCCCGCCCGCCG
>NZ_JAWSTH010000045.1:0-48481 GCF_033542075.1 Conexibacter stalactiti | reverse complement strand
GGCGGCGGTGGCGGCGGGCGTGGTCCCGGCGGTCCCGGCGGCGGCGGTCGCGGGCCGGGCGGCGGCGGCGGTGGCGGGCGTGGCCCGGCCGGCGGCGGCGCGGCAGGTGGCAATCGCGGTGCCGGAGGTCAGGGCTGATGCTCTCCCCTAAGCGTGTCAAGTTCCGCAAGCAGCACCGCGGCCGTCGCCGCGGGCTGTCGCGCGGCCAGGTCAAGGTCCAGTTCGGTGAGTTCGGCCTCAAGGCCGTCGAAGAGGGCTGGCTGACCAACCGCCAGATCGAGGCAGCGCGTATCGCCATGACGCGCAAGATCAGACGTGGCGGCAAGGTGTGGATCAACGTCTACCCGGACAAGCCCTACACGAAGAAGCCGGCCGAGACCCGCATGGGCTCCGGCAAGGGCTCTCCGGAGGGCTGGGTCGCCGTCGTCAAGCCGGGCCGCGTGATGTTCGAGCTCGGTGGCATCCCTGAGCCGCTCGCCCGCGAGGCGATGCGCCTCGCTGGCCACAAGCTGCCGGTGAAGACGAGATTCGTGCTGCGAGAGGACGCCTGACATGACCAACGCGATTGAGCTGCGGGACATGGACGACGCCGCGCTGAACGAGCACCTGCAGACCGCGCGGCGCGAGCTGTTCGGCCTGCGGTTCCAGCACGCGACCGGCGAGCTGGAGAACACCGCCCGCCTGCGCCTTGCCAAGCGCGAGGTCGCGCGCACGCTCACGGTCGTCCGTGAGCGCGGACTGGAAGCTGACAACAAGGAACTGAGTCGCTAGCAATGGCCGACGAAGAGAACAGAACCGTCGAGGAGACCACCCCGGCGCCCGAGGCTTCGGCCGAGGACACCGCGGCGCCCAGCGCGCCGAAGGGTGAGCCCGTGCCGCAGCTCGCGCCCAAGGAGCGTCGTCAGCAGGCGCGCGCCGCCAAGGCCGCCAAGACCGGGACGCGCTCCGCGCAGACCGTCGAGGAGCGCCAGGCCGAGCGTGCCGCCAAGCGCGCGAAGAACGCGGCCAGACGCCGCACCCTCCGCGCCAAGGCGCGCGAGGTCGCGAAGGCCGCCCCCAGAGGCGAGCCGACGCCGCCGCGCGAGCATGGCGAGGGCCGTCAGAAGACGCGTCAGGGGATCGTCACCTCCGACAAGGCTGACAAGACCATCACCGTCCGCATCGACGTCGCGCGTCGTCATCGCCGCTACGAGAAGATCGTCCGCAGCTCGACGACCTTCCACGCGCATGACGAGTCCAACGACGCGCACATCGGTGACACGGTCATCATCCGCGAGTCCCGCCCGCTGTCCCGCCTGAAGCGCTGGCGCCTCGTCGAGGTTGTGGAGCGTGCCAAGTGATTCAGAACGAGACCCGTCTCAAGGTCGCCGACAACACCGGCGCGCGCGAGATCCTCTGCATCCGCGTCCGCGGCGGCTCCCGCCGCAAGTACGCGGGTGTCGGTGACACGATCACCGCGACCGTCAAGCAGGCCAGCCCGCAGGGCTCGGTCAAGAAGGGCGAGGTCGTCACGGCGGTCGTCGTGCGGACGAAGAAGACGTACGGCCGTGAAGACGGCACGTACATCGGCTTCGACGAGAACGCCGCGGTGATCATCGACGCGCAGAACAACCCGCGCGGGACGCGCATCTTCGGTCCCGTCGCGCGCGAGCTGCGCGAGCGCAACTTCATGAAGATCGTCTCGCTCGCTCCGGAGGTGCTGTGATGCCCGCCCGGATCCGCAGAGACGACGAGGTCATCGTCATCGCCGGCAAGGACAAGGGCAAGACGGGCAGAGTGCTGCGCGTCGAGCCTGACAACGACCGCGTGTACGTTGAAGGCCTCAACATCATCAAGCGCCATCAGCGCCCGACCCCGGGTCGTCCCGACTCGGTCGGCGGCGTGATTGAGCGTGAGGGCGGCATCCACGTCTCGAACGTGGCGCTGCTCGACCCGAAGGACAAGAAGCCGACTCGCATCGGCATCGAAATCCACGAGGGGAGACGCTTCCGCGTCGCCCGCCGTTCCGGCACCCGCATCGACTGAGTACGAACATGCCCGCACGACTCAAAGAAACCTACGTGTCCGAGATCCGCCCCAGACTGGTGGAGCAGTTCGGCTACACGACTCCGATGCAGGCGCCGAAGATCACCAAGATCACGCTCAACATGGGCGTCGGCGAGGCCAAGCAGGACTCCAAGCAGCTCGAGCAGGCCGAGCAGCAGCTCGCCGCGATCGCCGGCCAGAAGCCGAGCCATCGCAGAGCACGCAAGTCGATCGCCGCCTTCAAGCTGCGTGAGGGGATGACGGTCGGGCTCAGCGTGACGCTGCGCGACGACCGCGCCTACGAGTTCCTCGACCGTCTGCTGTCGGTCGCGATCCCGCGAATCCGCGACTTCCGCGGACTCAACCCGAGATCGTTCGACGGCCGCGGGAACTACTCGATGGGCGTCAAAGAGCAGATCATCTTTCCGGAGATCGATTACGACAAGGTCGATCAGGTCCGCGGTCTGGACATCACGTTCACGACCACCGCGGAAACCGACGACGAAGCCTTCGCACTGCTGAATTCGTTCGGCATGCCGTTCGCGAAGGACGGGCGCCCTGGCGGGGCGGCCGTGACGACAGGGAGCTAACTCCATGGCGAAGACCTCACAGCGTGTCCGCCAGCTGCGGACCCCGAAGTACAGAACGCGCGCGTACACGCGCTGCCGCCGGTGTGGCCGGCCGCGTGCCGTGTACCGCAAGTTCGGCATGTGCCGTATCTGCCTGCGCGAGCTGGCACACAACGGCTACATCCCCGGGATGACGAAGAGCTCCTGGTAACGCCATGTCGATGACCGACCCCATCGCCGACTTCCTCACGCGTGTGCGCAACGGCGCGCGGGCTTCGCACGAGACCGTGCTGATCCCGTCGTCGAAGCTGAAGCGTGAGCTGGCCCGCATCCTCAAGGAGCAGGGCTACATCGAGGGCTTCTCGATCGAGGCCCCGAACGCGGAGCATCCCGGCGAGCAGATCAAGATCAAGCTGAAGTACACGGGCAACCGTCGTCCCGTCATCCAGGGGATCCAGCGGGTCTCTCGTCCCGGCCAGCGTACGTACGTCGGCCATGGCGAGATCCCGAAGATCCAGGGTGGCCTCGGCACGGCGATCATCTCGACGTCCCAGGGCGTCATGACCGGTCACGAGGCGCGCAGCAAGGGCGTCGGTGGCGAGGTCGTGGCGAAGGTCTGGTGAGGCTGGCATGAGTCGTATCGGCCGCAAGCCCATCCCCGTCCCCGCCGGCGTCTCGGTCGCGATCGAGCCCGAGCGCGTCACCGTCAACGGCCCCAAGGGCGAGCTGTTCGAGCGCATCCACCGCGACATCACGGTGGAGCAGGTCGACGGCGAGCTGATCGTCACGCGCCCGACCAACCGCGGCGAGCACCGTGCCCTGCACGGCCTCACGCGTTCGCTCGTCGCGAACATGGTCGAGGGCGTCACGTCGGGCTTCGAGAAGAGACTCGAGATCCAGGGCGTCGGTTACCGCGCCCAGCTCAAGGGCAGAGACCTCGAGCTGGCGCTCGGCTACTCGCACCCGGTGCCGATCAAGGCGCCGGACGGCATCGAGTTCGACGTTCCGATCCCGACCAGAATCACGGTCCGGGGCATTTCGAAGCAGCTCGTCGGCGAGGTCGCCGCGAACATCCGCAAGCAGCGTAAGCCGGAGCCCTACAAGGGCAAGGGCATTCGTTATGAGGGCGAGTACGTCGCCCGGAAGGTTGGCAAGCGCGCATGACCGTTCTCAGCAAGCCTGCGAAGCGCCTCAAGCGTCGCCGCCGCGTCCGTGCCAAGGTCGCGGGCACGGCCGAGCGTCCGCGCATCTCGGTGTTTCGCTCGAACAAGGGCATCAGCGCCCAGCTCATCGACGACGATCGCGGCCACACGGTCGCGGCCGTCAACTGGACCGAAGCCGCCGTCGGCGAGCTGCGCTCGACCGAGCAGGCTCGCCGTGTCGGCGAGCTGCTCGCCGAGCGCGCGAAGGCCGCCGGCGTCGAGACCGCGGTCTTCGACCGCGGCGGCTACCAGTACCACGGCCGCGTGAAGGCACTCGCGGAGGGCGCCCGGGAGGGCGGCCTCGCCTTCTGAGTGGCGCCCGACCCGTCTCACCAGCTAACTTAGGAATCCATGGCCATCGACCGTTCCGTATCAGCCTCCGGCTACGACCTGCAAGAGCGGGTCGTCGAGATCAACCGTGTTGCGAAGGTCGTCAAGGGCGGCCGTCGCTTCTCCTTCACCGCCCTTGTGGTGGTGGGTGACGAGCGGGAGATCGTCGGCGTCGGCTACGGCAAGGCGAACGAGGTCCCGGTCGCCATTCAGAAGGGCGTCGAGCGCGCCAAGAAGAATCTGATTCGCGTCCCGAAGCACGGCAGCACCATCACGCACCCGACGCTCGGCATCTTCGGCTCGGGTCGCGTGCTGCTCAAGCCCGCCTCGCCCGGTACCGGCGTCATCGCCGGTGGCGGCGTGCGCGCGGTGCTCGAGCTTGCCGGCATCCACGACATCCTGTCGAAGAGCCTCGGCACGCAGAACCCGATCAACCTCGTCAAGGCGACGATGGCCGGCCTCGAGTCGCTCCGTCGCCCGGAGGAGGTCGCCGAGCTGCGCGGCCTCTCGATCAACACCGTGCTCGGCCTCCACATGGGCGAGCCGGAAGGCGAGCAGTTGACCGAGGACGCCACGGCCGGCGAGCCCGTCGCGGCCGCCGCTGCGGAGACCGAGGCATGAGCGCGACGCTCAGAATCACCCAGATCAAGTCGAGAAACGGCTCGAACAAGAGACAGCTCGACACGCTCCGCTCGATCGGCCTTCGCAAGATCGGCCAGACGGTGGAGCAGCCGGACTCCCCGCAGATGCGCGGGATGGTCCATGCCGTCCGTCATCTCGTAAAGGTCGAGGAAGCCGCATGAGCCCTGCCAAGGACGAGACCGAGCGCGAGGAGCGCATCGGCCTCCACAACCTGAGACCCGCTCCGGGTCATCGCAAGCCGCGCAAGCGCGTCGGCCGCGGCGAGGGCTCGGGGCTCGGCAAGACCTCTGGCCGCGGTCAGAAGGGCGCCGGCTCGCGCGCGGGCTCGAAGGACCGTGCCCGCTTCGAGGGCGGCCAGATGCCGATTCACATGCGGATGCGCAAGCTGCGCGGCCCGCACAAGAAGACGTCGATGCCGTTCGAGATGTTCCGCACGCACACCCAGCCGGTCAACCTGGCCGACCTGGATGAGCGCTTCGAGGCCGGCGCGGAGGTCACGCTCGAGGCGCTGCGCGCCAAGGGCCTCGGCACCCGCAGAGGCATCGCGGTCAAGGTGCTCGCGAAGGGCGAGATCACCAAGCCGCTGACAGTGTCGGCCCACGCCTTCAGTGCGGCTGCGCGCGAGCGCATCGAAGCCGCCGGCGGGACCGTTCAGATCATCGAGACCTAAGAAAGCCCAGCGGCCGTGCTCTCGACGATTCTCAACGCGTTCACGGTCCCGGAGATCCGGAAGAAGCTCGCCTTCACGGCGCTTCTTCTGGCTCTCTACCGGCTCGGCTCGCACATCCCCGCTCCGGGCATCGACTCCAGAGCGGTCGAGGAGATCCAGGAGAACTTCTCCAACGGCGGCATCCTCAACTTCCTCAACCTCTTCTCCGGCGGCGGCCTCTCCCGCATCGCGCTCTTCGCGCTCGGGATCATGCCCTACGTCACCGCCTCGATCATCCTCCAGCTGCTCACGGTCGTCGTGCCGTCGCTGGAGAGACTGCAGAGAGAGGGCGAGGTCGGTCAGCAGCGCATCACGCAGTACACGCGCTACCTGACCGTCGGACTCGCGTTCGCGCAGTCGATCGCGTACGTCTTCCTCTTCCGCTCGTTCCAACAGGAGGCGGGCACCTCGATCATCAGCAACTTCACGCTCGCGAAGGTGCTCCTGATCGCGATCTGCCTGACCGCCGGCTGCATGCTCGTCATGTGGATGGGCGAGCTGATCACCCAGCGCGGCATCGGCAACGGCATCTCGCTGATGATCATGGCCTCGATCGTCGCCGGCTTCCCGCAGGGCGTGCGCGCCTGGTGGACGAGCCCGGACCCGGTCTTCAAGGTCATGATGCCGTTCCTCGCGCTCGGCGTGATCGCCGCGATCGTCTTCGTGCAGGAGGGTCAGCGCCGCATCCCGGTGCAGTACGCCCGCCGTGTGATCGGCCAGCGGATGACGCAGGGCGGTCAGACCTATCTGCCGCTGCGGGTCAACATGGCCGGCGTCATCCCGGTCATCTTCGCGGCCAGCATCATGGCCTTCCCGCCGACGATCGGGCAGCTGATCAACAGCCCGTGGGCGACCGACCTGGCGAACTTCTTCAGTCCGTCGGACTGGGCGTATCTCGTCGGTGAGTCGCTGTTCATCATCATGTTCACGTACATGTACACCGCGATCACGTTCAATCCGGTGGAACAGGCGGACAACCTCAAACGCTACGGCGGCTTCATCCCAGGGGTTCGACCAGGGCGACCAACGGCCGAGTTCCTCGACCGCATCCTCGCTCGCCTGACATTCCCAGGAGCGATCTTCCTGGCGCTCGTGGCGATATTGCCGACGATCCTGATCAACTCGACCAACGCCAACTTCTTCTTTGGCGGCACGTCGATCCTGATCGTGATCGGCGTCGCGCTCGACACGATGAAGCAGCTCGAAGCGCAGCTGATGATGCGCAACTACGAGGGCTTCTTGAGATAGGGCTTCGCCTTGGGAGTTCCACGGCGGCGCGTCGAGAATCGACGTGTTGCTGGGAACTCCCGGGGGCCTGCGTGGCGGTGCGCCAGGGGCGGCGCGCCGGGTCGCGTTCACATCCTGTAAGTTCCGCTCCTCGTGCGTGAGCTGAACCTCATCCTCTTCGGCCCTCCGGGGGCCGGCAAGGGCACCCAAGCGGCTCGTCTCCAGGACGACTTCCGCCTGCCCTACGTCGCTACAGGCGACATCCTCCGTGCCGCCGTCAAGGACGGCACCGAGCTCGGCAGAGCCGCCAAGGCGTTCATGGACGCCGGCGACCTCGTGCCCGACGAACTCGTCATCGACCTGATCGTCGAGCGCATCAGCGCCGACGACTGCCTCGACGGCTTCATCCTCGACGGCTTCCCGCGCAACCGCGCGCAGGCCGACGCGATCGGCGCCGCCTTCGAGAAGCTCGAGCGGCGCATCACCGCGGTGCTGCTGATCGACGTCCCGGACGAGGACCTGCTGAGACGGATCACGGGACGGCGCGTGAGCGCCAAGACCGGCCGGCCGTACCACATCGACACGGACCCGCCGAAGCACGAGGGCCGCTGCGACATCGACGGCTCACGGCTGATCCAGCGCGACGACGACAGACCGGATGTCGTCACGAAGCGCCTCGAGGTCTACCATCGTGAGACGGAGCCGTTGATCTCGTACTACGACGAGAAGGGGCTGCTGCGCCGCGTCGACGGCACCCGCAGCCCGACGGAGGTCCACGACCACATTCGTGCCGTGCTCGCGACGCTGCGGCTCGAAGAAGACCTGTGATCGTCAAGAAGACACCGGAGCAGATCGAGAAGATGGCGACGGCGGGCGAGATCCTCGTCCGCACGCTCAACCTGCTCCAGGCCAAGGTCCGGCCCGGCGTCACGACGCTGGAGCTCGACGACGCGGCCGAGAAGTTCATCCGCTCCCAGGGCGCGACGCCGGCCTTCAAGGGCTACCGCGGCTTTCCGGGTTCGATCTGCGCCTCGCCCAACTCGATGGTCGTCCATGGCATCCCGGGCCCCTACAAGCTGGAGCGCGGCGACGTCATCTCGATCGATGTCGGCGTCGTCTACGACGGCTGGGTCGCCGACGCCGCCCGCACCTTCCCGGTCGGCCCGATCTCGGCGGACGCGCAGAAGCTGCTCGACGTGACCGAGGGCTCGCTGTTCGCGGCCGTCCCGCAGGTCAGAGCCGGCAACCGCCTCGGCGACGTCTCGCACGCGATCCAGACGCACGTCGAGGACCAGGGCTTCTCGATCGTCCGCTCGCTGGTCGGCCACGGCATCGGCCAGCAGATGCACGAGGATCCGCAGATCCCCAACTACGGTCCCGCCGGCCGCGGTCCGCTGCTGGAGGAGGGGATGGTGCTGGCGATCGAGCCGATGGTCACCGCCGGCCGCCATCAGGTGCGGATGGCCGACGACCACTGGGCGATCTTCTCGCAGGACGGCTCGCTCGCCGCCCACTTCGAGTTCACCGTCGCCGTCACGGCCGACGGTCCCCGCGTGCTGACGCCGTGGCACGAGAGCGGCGAGCAGAACGCCGTCGCCGGCGTCGGCTGAGCGCGCTCCGACGCGCCAGCGGCCACGCACCCGACGGCCATCGACATCTCGGCGCGAGGTCCTTCCGCCGGGTTTGGTACCATCAGCCGTCGCGCTCGGAACCGTGCATGGCTTTCGCGCGTGCTTCGTCCTCGACGCGGTAGCGGCAGCCGTCACGGCTGCCAGAGCCGAGTCGACTGGAATCAGCCGAAAGGGATCATGAAGGTACGACCGTCGGTCAAGCCGATGTGCGAGAAGTGCAAGATCATTCGCCGCCACGGCCGCGTGCTGGTCATCTGCTCGAACCCGCGTCACAAGCAGCGTCAGGGCTGACCATGGCTCGTATCGCAGGCATCAACATCCCGCTCAACAAGCGCGTTGAGATCGGGCTCACCTACATCTACGGCATCGGTCGCTCGAGATCGAACGAGCTGCTCGCGAAGCTCGGCATCTCGCCCGATACGTACGTGCGCGACCTGACCGAGGACGAGGTCGGCAAGCTCCGCGACGAGATCGACAACCTCACCGTCGAGGGCGATCTGCGGCGCGAGCGTTCGCAGAACATCAAGCGTCTGATGGAGATCGGCTGCTACCGCGGCCTGCGCCATCGTCGCGGCCTGCCGGTGCGCGGGCAGAAGACCAAGACCAACGCGCGTACGCGCAAGGGCCCCAAGCGCATGTCTGTGGCCGGCAAGAAGAAGGCGGGGAAGAAGTAACGTGAGTCCAGCTCCGAAGCGCCCGCAGCGCGGCCGACGCAGAGTCCGCAAGAACATCCCGGTCGGCCAGGCCCACATCAAGACGAGCTTCAACAACACGATCGTCTCGCTGACCGACCGCGAGGGGAACGTGATCGCCTGGGAGTCCGCCGGTGGCGCCGGTTTCAAGGGCTCCCGCAAGTCGACGCCGTTCGCGGCGCAGGTCACCGCCGACGCGGCTGCGCGCAAGGGCATCGAGCACGGCCTCCAGAAGGTCGAGGTCTTCGTGAAGGGCCCCGGTTCCGGCCGCGAGACCGCGATCCGCTCGCTCCAGGCCGCTGGCCTCGAGGTCACGGGCGTCAAGGACGTCACGCCCCAGGCGCACAACGGCTGCCGTCCGCGGAAGCGGCGGCGGGTCTAGGGGACACAGCGCGTGCGCGCGCAGCAGGCGAACGCCACGATCCCGGGCGCCTCGGCGCCTGGCGTTCCCACGACGCCGGCCCTGCCGGCGTCGGCTCCGCGCATCGCGCACCCCTCGAAGTAAGCCTTGCTCCGTCGCGAGGCCGGCGCCCTCCGGCCCCCGCGACGCCCGGATGATCCGCCCCGCGGCGGGCGGCGCTCACGACACGACACGATTGGAACCGAACCCGATGCTTGACTTCCAAGTCCCCCGAATCACCACAGAGACCGTCGAGGAGAACCGCGGCTCCTTCACGATCGAGCCGCTTGATCGCGGGTTCGGCTACACGTTCGGCAACTCCCTCCGCCGCGTCCTGCTCTCCTCGCTCGCCGGCGCCGCGGTCACGAGCGTCCGGATCGAGGGCGTCGCGCACGAGTTCTCCACGATCGCCGGCGTGAAGGAGGACGTGACCGACATCGTCCTCAACCTCAAGGGCATCGTCTGCCGCATGCACTCCGACGCGACCGAGATCGAGGCGCCGCTCGTCGTGACCGGCCCGGGCGAGATCACCGCGAAGGACATCGACCTGCCCTCCGGCGTCGAGATCCTCAACCCGGACGCGCACATCGCGACGCTCGAGAAGAAGACCAAGCTCGAGGTCTACCTGACGATCGGCCGCGGCCGCGGCTACCGTCCGGCCGAGGAGAACAAGTCGCCCGACCAGCCGATCGGCGTCATCCCGATCGACTCGATCTTCTCGCCGGTGCGCCGCGTGGCGTACGCCGTCGAGCAGGCGCGCGTCGGCCAGAAGACGGACTTCGACAAGCTGACGCTCGACATCGAGACCGACGGCTCGATCGACCCGCACGCCGCGCTGCGCGAGGCGGCCGAGATCCTGATCTCGCAGCTGGCGATCTTCACCGACGCCGACCGCGTCATCGAGCTGCGCGACACGGGCGGCCTCGGCGCGCTCGAGCCCGGCCTCGCCGGCGGCGTCGGCGGCGCGGGCGCGGCCGGTGGCCCCGGCGGCCGTCCGGCCAACGCGATGGACGACATCCTGATCGAGGAGCTCGAGCTCGGTGTCCGTTCCTACAACTGCCTCAAGCGCGCGGGCATCCAGACGGTCGGGGACCTGATCTCCAAGACCGAGAACGAGCTCAACGCGATCCCCAACTTCGGCAAGAAGTCGATCGACGAAGTCATCGAGACGCTGGAGGCCCGTGGCCTCCACCTGCGTCAGGACTGACAAACAGGTACTCTCTCCGATCCCATGCGTCACCAGCGAAACCGCTACCAGCTCAGCCGCTCCTCCGCTCATCGCAAGGCGCTGCTCGCGAACCTCTGCAAGGAGGTCATCGCCCACGAGCGCATCAGAACGACCGAGACGAAGGCGAAGGCCGTCAAGCCCGAGCTGGAGAAGCTCATCACGCTCGCGAAGCGCGGTGACCTTCACGCTCGGCGTCAGGCGCTCTCCGCCCTCGGGCAGGACAAGTACTCGGTCTACAAGCTGTTCGAGGAGATCGCGCCCCGCTACACGGAGCGCCCGGGTGGCTACACCCGCATCCTCAAGCTCGGCCCGCGTCGTTCCGACGCGACCGAGATGGTCTTCCTCGAGCTGGTCTAGCACCAGCTCGGGAGGTCCGCCTCCAGCGGTCAGGGTGGCGTGGTGAGCAACCCACACGTCACCAGACTGACGCTCGAGTACGACGGCCGCGAGTTCGCTGGCTGGGCCACGCAGCCCGGTCGGCGCACCATCCAGCAGGAGCTGGAGCGCGCGCTGGCCGTCGTCCTCCGCCGGCCGGTCACCGTGACCGTCGCCGGCCGCACCGACGCCGGCGTCCACGCGCTCGCGCAGGTCGCCTCCTATGTCGGCGAGCCGGTGCCGGCGCACAAGCTCAACGCCTTGCTGCCCGACGACGTCGCGGTGCTCGACGCGCGACCGGCCCTGCCGGGCTTCAGCGCCCGCCACGACGCCACCAGCCGTGCCTACCGGTACCGCCTGCTGACCCGCCGCAGCCGCAGCGCGCACGAGCGCGGCCGCGCGCTGCACTGGTCCCATCCGCTCGATCGCGACGCGCTCGACGGCTGCGCTGCCGCGCTGGTCGGCACCCACGACTTCACCGCCTTCACGCCGACCTCGAGCGCCCACGTCCTGTTCCAGCGCGAGGTGTGCGCCGCCGCGTGGCGCACCGACGGCGACCTGCTGATCTTCGAGATCGAGGCCGACGCCTTCATGCGCAACATGAACCGCGTGCTGATCGGGACGATGCTCGAGGTCGGCGGCGGTCAGCGGCCGCTCGACGACTTCGAGGCGCTGCTGGAGGGCGCGCCGCGCTCGCGCGCCGGCAAGACCGCGCCACCGCACGGGCTCTACCTCGTCGGCGTCGGCTACGACGGCCGGCGAGTGCTGCCAATACGATGACCATGCGATGAAGATCCTCCTCACCAACGACGATGGCATCCAGGCCGAGGGCATCAACGCGCTGCGCAGAGCGTTGGTCGCGCTGCCCGGCGTCGAGCTGCTCGTCGTCGCGCCCGACGGCAACCGCTCCGCGACGGCGCGCTCGATCACGACGCGGCGGCCGCTGTGGGTCGAGGAGGTCGACTTCGAGGACGGCACCGTCGGCTTCGCGACCGATGGCACGCCGGTCGACTGCGTGCGCCTGACGCGCCTCGGCCTCGTCGACGGCTTCCAGCCGGAGCTGGTCGTCTCCGGCATCAACCACGGCCTCAACATCGGCGACGACGTGACCTACTCCGGCACCGTCGCGGCGGCCTTCGAGGCGCTGCTGCTGGAGCTGCCGGGGATCGCGGTCTCGCAGCAGTCGACCGCCTGCGAGACCGACTTCCGCGAGGGCGTCACGTTCGACTTCCGCGCGGTCGCGGCATTCACGGCCCGGCTGGTGGAGGAGCTGGATTCCGTACCGCTGGAGGCGGGAACGCTCCTCAACGTGAACGCCCCAGGTACGCACCCCAGCGGCGTCGAGGTGACGCGGCTGGGCAAGCGCTTCTACCGCGACGCGCTGGAGCTGACCGACGAGGAGCATCCGCGCCGGCGCCTCTTCCGCATCTACGGCGACGCCGCCGACCTGCTCGACGACGACGGGACCGACATCGCCGCCGTCGCCTCCGGCAAGATCGCCGTCACGCCGATCCACTTCGACCTCACCAGCCACGGCGGCCTCGAACCGCTGCGCGGCTACGACCTCGCGAAGCTGATCGCGCCGGCGGCCCGGGACGTCGAGTGAGCCCCGGCGCGGCTGAGGATCTGGCGGCTCGCGCCGCCGAGCTGCGCAGACTGCTGGAGTACCACGGCCGCCGCTACTACGAGCTCGACGACCCCGAGATCGGCGACGACGAGTACGACGCGCTGATCGACGAGCTGCGCGCGATCGAGCGCGACCACCCGGAGCTGCAGACGCCCGACTCCCCGACGCAGAAGGTCGGCGGCGCGGTCGTCTCGGAGCTGACGAAGGTCAGACACAGACGACGGATGCTGTCGCTTGCCAACGCGCGCAGCGAGGCCGAGCTGATCGCGTGGGTGGAGCGGATGCGCGCCCACCTCGCGCGCGAGGGGATCGAGGATCCGCAGTTCGACTACGTCGTCGAGCCGAAGGTCGACGGGCTGGCGATGTCGCTGCACTACGAGGACGGGGTGCTGGTGCGCGGCGTCACGCGCGGCGACGGCGAGACCGGCGAGGACGTGACGCACAACATCCGCACGATCGAGCAGATCCCAAAGCGGATCGACGGCGCGCCGAGATGGATCGAAGTGCGCGGCGAGGTCTACATGTCGCTCGCCGACTTCGAGGCGCTCAACACGCGCCGCGCCGAAGCGGGCAGATCGACCTTCATGAACCCCCGCAACTCGGCCGCGGGCACGATCCGTCAGCTCGACTCGCGGCTGGCCAGAGAGCGGCCGCTGTCGATGTGGTGCTACCAGGTGGGGGAGACCGAGGGGATCTCGTTCGACAGCCACCACGCGGCGCTCGACTGGCTCAGCGAGCACGGCTTCCCGGTCAACCCCGACATCGCGCGGCTGAGAACGGCGGAGGAGGTCGTCGCGCGCTGCGAGGGGTGGCAGGAGCGGCGGGCGACGCTCCCGTTCGAGATCGACGGCGTCGTCGTGAAGGTCGACGACGCCGAGCTGCAGCGGCGCCTGGGCGTCGTCGGGCGCGACCCGCGCTGGGCGATCGCGTGGAAGTTCCCGCCGACGACGGCGGTCACGAGACTGATCGACGTGATGTGGAACGTCGGCAAGTTCGGCACGCTGCACCCGTTCGCGCAGCTGGAGCCGGTCCACGTCGGCGGCGTCACCGTCAAGCTCGCGACGCTGCACAACGAGGAGGACCTCGCGCGCAAGGACGTGCGCCCCGGCGACGACGTGATCGTGCTGCGCGCCGGCGACGTGATCCCGCAGGTGATCTCGCCCGCGCCGCACGTCGCGGAGCGCAGAGACCGCGCGCCGGTGCCCAGACCGCCGGTCAGATGCCCGATCTGCGATACGCCGACGGTGAAGGGCGAGGGCGTCTTCACGAAGTGCCCCAACCGCGTCTGCCCCGGCCGCCGCTGGCAGCAGCTGCAGAGCTTCGTCGGGCGCGCCGGGATGGACGTCGACGGGATCGGTGAGAAGCAGGTCTCGGCGCTGATGGAGGCCGGCCTCGTCAGCAGACCGGGCGACTTCTACCGGCTGACGGCGGACGACCTGACGAGACTGGAGCGGTTCGGCGAGACCTCCTCGGCGAACGCCGTCGCGGCGATCGCGGCCTCGAAGGAGCGTCCGTTCGGCAGAGTGCTGTTCGCGCTCTCGATCGAAGGCGTTGGGACGGTCACGGGGCGCAACCTCGCGCAGCGGTTCCGCACGATCGACGCGCTGCTGGACGCGAGCGCCGAACAGATCGCCGGCACGCCCGGGATCGGGCCGATCGTCGGCGAGCTGATCCACGAGCAGCTCAGCGACGAGCGACTGCGCGCGGTGATCGACGACCTGCGCGCGCTCGGCGTGCGGATGGAGGAGGAGGGGCCGCCGCCCGGCGAGGGGCCGCTGGCCGGCAAGGCGATCGTGCTGACGGGAACGCTGCCGACGCTCACGCGCGAGCAGGCGACCGAGCGGATCCTCGCCGCCGGCGGGCACGTCACCTCGTCGGTGTCGAGAAGAACCGACTGGGTCGTCGCCGGCGAGAGAGCGGGCACGAAGCTGGAGAAGGCCGAGCGGCTGAGAGTCCCCGTGCTCGACGAGGAGGGGCTCGAGGCGCTGCTGCGCGGCGAGCTGGCTTCCGAAGAGCGAAACAACTGACCATCGCCCCCGTTGAGGCTGACATGGGAACTGGGGTGATGCGCGGGCCGGACGTCCGCTGGTGGGCGCGCGTGCCGACGCGCTGGCACGTCGCGGGCGTGCTGGCGCTGCCGTACCTGCTGGCCGTCGCCGCGCTGCGCGGTCTGACCGACACGATGCCGACCTACCACGGCGGCGACGAGTGGACCTACCACCTGCCGACGATCAGACAGTTCGCCGCGCAGCTGCCCGGCGTCGACCTGGTCGACTATCCCGCCGCCCAGACACCGCTCTACCACCTGCTCGTCGCGATCTGGGGCGAGCTGGTGGGGATGGAGATCTGGAAGCTGCGGATCGTCGGCGTGCTTGCCTCCTATGGCGCGACGCTCGTGCTCTACCGCCTGCTGCGGCGCCACGTCGCGCTCGCGACCTGGCCGGCGGTCGGGCTGACGCTCGTCTTCGCGCTCTCGCCCTACGTCTTCGGGCAGTCGTTCATCCTCGTGACCGACAACCTCGGGCTGCTGTTCGCGCTGCTGGCGATCGACCGCTTCCTCGCGTTCTCACGCGAGCGCTTGCGGATGGAGGCGTTCGCGCTCGCCTGTCTGTGGATCGCGCTGGCGCTGCTGACGCGCCAGTCGTACGTCTGGCTGGGGCTGTTCGGCGGCGTCTGGCTGCTCACGCGCCCCGGGATCGACTGGCGCCGGATCGCCGGCGGGATCGCGCTGCTGGCGGCCGCGGCGGTGCCGTTCGGCGCGCTGGTGATCGCCTGGAGAGGGATCGTGCCGGTCGGCGGCGACCCGGCCTCTTGCGGGCTGTGCACGCCCGAGGAGGGGCGGCTCGGCTGGCGCGAGGTCTCGCCGTTGCGCTCGCCGCTGTTCACGCTCGCGGTGCTGGCCGTCTACGGGCCGCTGCTGTTCTGGCGGCCGGCGTACGACGCCCTGCGCGGCGCCGGCCGCGAGGTGCTGAGGCCGTGGCTGCTGACGGCGGCCGGCGGGGCGGCGCTGGGGATCGTCGTGCTGCTGATCGTGCCGCTCTCCTACGGCAGCGGCGACGAGGGCTACCTGTGGCGCGTCTCGCGCAGCGGGCCGCAGCTGCTGGACACCTCGTGGCTGTTCTGGCTGCTGGTGCCGATCGGCAGCGCGATCGCCGCGCTCGGCGTGCGGCGCTACGGCTGGCGCTCGCTGCCGGTCGTGCTGTTCGGCTGCTTCCTCGTCGCGCAGCTGGCGACGCGGCTGCCGTACCAGAAGTACTTCGACCCGTTCGTGCTGCTCGTCTGCCTGCTGGCGCTGCGGCCGGCCGACCTGCGCTCGTGGCGCGACGCGCTCGGCCCGGTCGCGATCGTGCTGCTGTCGGCGCTCTACGTCGGCGCCTTCGCCGCCGGGCTGATCCTCGTCGAGAGCTAGCGGCGGCGGCGGCCGGCGGCGCGGGCGGGCGGCGTCGGATCCGCGGGCGCGTCGGCGCCCGGCGTGGCGAGCTCGCGGCCGTGCTCGACGACGAAGGCGCGAAACGTCTCGACCGCCGGCGAGCGCCAGCGGGTCGTCTCCCACGCGAGGCCGAGCTGGCGCGCCGCGCCGCGGTCGGAGAGCTGCAGGTGGGGCGTGGCCGGTTGCGCGATCTCGGCGCCGGCCGAATGCGGCGGCGGCAGCAGCGCGACGCCGAGCCCGGCCGCGACGAGGCCGCGCAGCGTGCCGATGTCGTCGCCTTCGAAGGCGATGCGCGGGCTGAAGCCGGCGCGCGTGCAGAGCTCGTCGGTGACGCCGCGCAGACCGTACTCCGCCTTCATCGCGACGAACGGGTCGGCGGCGACGTCGGCGAGTCGCACACGTCTGCGGCCGGCGAGCCGGTGACCGGGCGGCACGACCAGCCGCAGCGGCTCGCTCGCAAGCGTCTGCCAGCCGATCGTCGGATCGTCCGGGCGCGGGGAGGTGATCACGAGGTCGGCGCTGCCGCTGCGCAGCGCTTGGAGCATCTCGGCGGCGCTGTCCTGCGCCAGCCGCAGCGTGATCGCGGGGTGGGCGGCGCCGAAGGCGCGCAGCAGGGCCGGCACCAGCCACGTGCCGAGCGTGTGCAGAAAGGCCAGCTCGACGGTGCCGCCGCCGCTGGCGCCGGTCGCCTCGGCAAGCTCGTCACGACCGGCGTCGAGCTGCGCGAGCGCGCGGCGGGCGTGTTCGAGGTAGAGGCGGCCGTAGCGGTTGAGCCGCAGGCGACGGCCGTCGCGGTCGAACAGCGGTACGCCGACGTCGGCCTGGACGCGCGCGAGCGCTCGCGAGAGCGCCGGCTGGCTGACGTGCAGCTCGGCCGCGGCAGCCGTCACGTGCTCGCGCTCGGCGACCGCGACGAACCAGCGCAGCTCCTCGAAGGTCATGGTCTCGCGACCGTTGTCGGCGGAGTCATCTCACAGATGCTTTCAGTGCATCGGTTCAACGTCAACCATGCATTGGACACATCCTTGACGCCGTCCTACCGTAGATCTCCCGTGACCGACCCTTCCGCAACGCCCGCTCGTCACCGCTCCGGCGAGCCCGGCTTCCGTCGTGCCGCAGTCGCCCTCTTCGCCGCCGGTCTCGCCACCTTCGCGCTGCTGTTCTCGCCGCAGGCGCTGCTGCCGCTGCTCTCAGAGCAGTTCGCCGTCACGCCTGCGGCCGCCGCGCTCGTGCTGGCGGTGACGACGGCGGCGCTCGGGCTCTCGCTCGTGCCGGCCGGCTGGGTCGCCGACACCTACGGGCGTACGCGCGTGATGGGCTGGTCGCTGCTGCTCTCGGCGCTGCTCGGCCTTGCCTGCGCGGCGGCGCCGAGCTTCGAGCTGCTGCTGGTGCTGCGGGCGCTGCAGGGGATCGCGCTCGCCGGGCTGCCGGCTGTCGCGATGGCCTATCTGGCGGAGGAGATCCACGGCTCCTCGCTCGGCCTCTCGATCGGGCTCTACATCGGCGGCAACGCGATCGGCGGGATGCTGGGGCGGCTGCTCTCCGGCGTCTTCGCCGACGTCGGCGGCTGGCGGCTGGCGCTCGCCGCCGTCGGCGGGCTGGCGCTGCTGTGCGCGCTGACCTCGATCAAGCTGCTGCCGGCCTCGGTCCACTTCCACCCGCGTCCGTTCCAGCCGGGCCGGCTCGTGCGCGGCATGCGCGTCCACCTGACCGAGCCGGGGCTGCTGCGCCTCGACGCCGTCGGCGCACTGCTGATGGCGACCTTCGCCGCCGTCTACAACGGGCTCACGTTCCGCCTCGAGGAGGCGCCGTACGGCTTGAGCCACGCGGCGGTGGCGGCGATCTTCCTCGTCTATCCGATCGGCTCGTTCAGCTCCGCCTGGGCCGGCCGCCTCGCCGATCGCGTCGGCCGCCGCCCGGTGCTGCCGCTGGCGATCGCGCTCGCCGGGATCGGCCTGGCGCTGACCGGCGCCCACTCGCTGCCGCTGATCGTGCTCGGCGTCGCGACGCTGACGGCCGGCTTCTTCGCGGGCCACTCGGTCGCCTCCAGCTGGGTCGGGCGGCGCGGCAGCAGCGGCGCCGGCTCGGCCGCGCAGGCCTCCGCGCTCTACCTGTTCGCGTACTACTTCGGCTCCTCCGCCGGAGGGATAGCGGCAGGCGCGGCCTGGAGCGGCGGCCACTGGACGGCCGTGATGACGGTCGGCGGTGTGCTGCTGACCGGCGCGCTCCTCCTTTCGCTGCGCCTGCGGCGGACGCCGCCGCTCGCGGCGCCCGTTCCCGTCGCGGCCTAAGAGGCCGGCGCCGGCGCCGCCGAAGCGGGGCCGACGACCGAGGTGCAGTACATGCAGCGGTTGGCCTCCGACGGGATCATCGAGAGGCACTCGGGGCAGGCGCGCACGTCGGACTCGCTCGACGCCGCGTCGGGCTGCTTCAGCATCTTCTCCAGCGGCAGCACGACGAGGAAGTAGACCGCGGCCGCGATGATCAGGAACGAGATCACCGCGTTGATGAAGTGGCCGTAGGCGAACTCGCTGCCGTTGATCGTGAAGCTGAGGTCGGAGAAGTCCGGCTGGCCGCCGATCGCGGCGATGACCGGCGTGATGAAGTCGGCGACCAGGGCGGTCACGACCGCGCCGAACGCGGCGCCGATCACGACCGCGACCGCGAGGTCGATCACGTTCCCGCGCGATATGAACTCCTTGAAGCCCTTCAGCACTGCTGCCTCCCGTCGGTCGTTCGACGGGAGACGACGCTAGCGTGAGGCGCGGACCGCACCAGCCGGGCGCTGGCGTGCGAGCAGCTGCGCGAGGCGGTCCTCGGCGGCCTTCGCGGAGTAGGTGCTGACGCTGTTGAACATGAAGGCGAACGCGACCGTGTGGCCGTTGGCGGTCGTGCAGTAGCCGCCGAGCGCCGAGACGTTGGAGAGCGTGCCGGTCTTCGCCTGGCAGCGGTCCTGCGCGATCGTGCCGCGCATCCGCTTCGCGAGCGTGCCGCCGCGCCCGGCGACCGGCAGCCCGGCGCGGAAGCCCGGCTCCTCGCGCATCCCGTCGAGCAGCGTCACGACCTGGCGCGGCGTCGTCGCGTTGGCGCGCGAGAGGCCGGAGCCGTCGGCGATCCGCGGGCTGATGCCGAATCTCTGCAGCGTGCTGCGCATGACCGCGGTGCCGGCGGTCGTCGAGCCGGAGCCGCCGAAGTTCGCGCCGAGCGTCTTCGCGAGCTGCTCGGCGAAGAGGTTGTCGGAGGGCACCAGCGTCAGCGCCGCCAGCCGCGACATCGCGGGGGAGGAGACGACCGCCAGCTCCTCGGCGTTCTGCGGGGCCGTGCCGAGCGCCGCCGGCCGCGCGACGCGCACGCCGGCCGTTCTCAGCGCCGCCGTCAGCTGCTGGGCGGCGAACTGCGCCGGCTGCTTGGCGAGCGCGCTGCCGTTCTCCTTCGCGAGGCCGCGGTTGTAGAGCAGGGCGCTGAGCGGGCCGCCGATCCAGACGTCGAAGCCCCAGTTCGTCGACGGGCCGCCGCGGCGCAGGTCGAACAGCGACTCATCGCCGTAGACGCGGCCGGTGACGCGCACGATGCCGACGTCGGCGACTGCCGCCGCGAGGTCGCTGACGGTCGCGCCGCTGCCGCCGTCGTACTGCGTGAAGGAGGCGCTGCCGAAGCTCGGGTCGCCGCTGCCGCGCAGGTAGAGATCGCCTCTCCAGACGCCGTTGGCGTTGAGCGTGCCGCTGCCGAGCACTCTCGTGTCGAGCGTCGCGTCGGCGCCGAAGTTGAGCAGCGCCGTCGCGGTCGTGTAGAGCTTCTCGACCGAGGCCGGTATCCGCGCCGAGTCGGCGCGCACCGAGGCGAGCACTCTCCCGGTCGAGGTGTCGAGCACGTAGGCGCCGTTGGCGCCGCCGCCGCGGGACAGCTCGCGGCTGACGGCCGCGTCGAGCGGCGCCGCGGACGCGGCGGCCGGCAGGGCGAGGACGAGCAGGGAGGTGAGGATGGCGAGACGGCGCATGACGGTCGGAACAGCGATTGTGCTGGAAAGTCGCGGTCGCGGGACCGACCGGGCGGGTTTCCGTTGCGGTACGTCGCCGTACACTATGGGACGCATGGGCAAGGTCGTCAGACTCCAGACCTCCGCTGAGGCGCGCGCGAGCACGCCGGCGGCTTCACGCCGGCGCACTGCCGCGCGCAACGGCAGGCCGTCGAAGACCGCGCTCGTGCTCGGCGGCGGCGGGGTGACCGGCGCGGTCTACGAGATCGGCGCGCTGCGGGCGCTCGACCTGCTGTCCGTCAACCGCTCGGTCAACGACTTCGACGTCTACGTCGGCACCAGCGCCGGCTCGCTCGTGGCGGCGATGACGGCCAACGGCGTCACGCCGGAAGAGATGATGCGCGTCGTCAACAGACAGGTGCCGACGCCCTTCCCCGACGTCGACCTCAAGACGGTCATGTCGCTCAACGTGCGCGAGCTGGTCGGCAGCGCGATCGGCTTCCCGTTCCGCGCCGCGCGGCTGACGCGCAGGGTGCTCGGCCAGCTCGGTCAGGTCTCGGCGCTCGACGTCGTGCTGGGGCTGGCGGAGGGGATGCCGTCGGGGCTCTACTCGGGCAGGGGGATCGAGTCGTACGTGCGCTCGGTGCTGAGCGGCGAGGAGCGCAGCGACGACTTCCGCGACCTGCGCAGCGAGCTGTACCTGACCGCCACCGACCTCGACACCGCCGAGCGCGTCGTCTTCGGCAGAGCGGGCTTCGACGACGTGCCGATCTCGACCGCCGTGCGCGCCTCGACCGCGCTGCCGATGGTCTACAAGCCGGTCCGCGTCGGCGACCGCGAGCTGGTCGACGGCGGGATCGTCTCGACGACCAACCTCGACATCGCCGTCGAGGCGGGCGCGAGACTGCTGGTCGTCGTCAACCCGCTCGTGCCGTACGTCAACGACGGCAGCGACGGCGCGCCGCACACGCGCATCTCCGACATGGGCTTCCCGCAGGTCGGCTACCAGACCTTCAAGCTGATCGCCCACAACCGCCTCCACGAGATGAAGCGCCAGTGGGAGCAGCGCTACCCCGGCGTCGACATCGTGCTGATCGAGCCGGATCCCAGCGATGAGCTGATGTTCCGCACGAGCGTGATGGACTACGGCTCGCGCGTGCAGATCGCCCGCCACGGCTTCCGCTCGGTGACGGTGAAGCTGTCGGAGGACTACGGCAGGCTGCGCCGCGTCGCAGCGCGCCACGGGATCGAGATCTCGGCGACGCGCGTCAACAAGGTCGTCAAGCACTTCGCCGCCGCAGAGCCGACCGAGACGGCGCGCTGGCGGGCGATCCTGGAGCAGACGAGAAGCACGCTGCTGCGCCAGTCCGCCAGCGACTGAGACCTCGCCTCGTGGCCCGTGCCGGCGTCCTCGGTCGCTTATGGGCTGGCGCCCACCGCGCTTCCTGCGTCCTTGGCACGAACCACGATTCTTCGGTCTCAGCGCAGGCGGATCGCGCCTTAGAAGGCCGTGCGGGCGGCTTCGAGCAGGCGCTCGGCGTGGAACGGCGCCTGGATCGTCGCGCGCACGTGCTCCTCGTCGCCGACGGCGCTGCCGGCTGTCACGATCACGCCACCGCGCCGCAGGCGCGCGGCCAGCTCCTGGTCGCTGAGACCGGGGGCGCGCAGCCAGAGGAAGTTCGCCTCGCTGGCGGCGGCGTCGAGCGGCAGCTCGTGCAGCAGCTCCAGCATCCGCGCGCGCTCGGCCAGCACGGTCGCGCGGCGCTGCGCGACCTGCGGCTCGCAGACGCGGATCGCCTCGAGCACGCCGGCCTGGACCGGGGTTCCGACGCCCAGCTCCGGGGCCAGCTGGGCGACGAGCTGCTCGGCGCCGCGGCTGCCGATCACGTAGCCGCAGCGCAGGCCGGCGAGGCCGTAGATCTTCGAGAAGGTGCGGAAGACGAGCAGGCGCGGGTGGTCGTCGAGCAGCGCCAGCGAGGCGGCGGCCGCGCCGGGGTCGGCGACGTAGTCGATCAGCGCCTCGTCGAGCAGCAGCGAGACCTGTTCCGGCAGGGCGTCGAGCAGCTCGCGCAGGCGGGCCGGCGTGAGGTAGGAGCCGGTCGGGTCGTTCGGGTTGCAGAGCACGATCGCGCGCGTGCGCGGCGTCACCGCCGCCAGCAGCCGCTCGACGTCGTGACCGTGCGGGACCGGCACCGCGCGGGCGCCGGCGCGCTGGGCCATCAGCGGGTAGAGGCCATACGACGGCCATGGGATCAGCAGCTCCTCGCCGGGCTTCACGAGCGCCCGCGTGGCGGAGGAGAGCAGCTGCCCGGCGCCGTTGCCGACGGCGATCCGGTTGGGCTCGACGGCGAGCCGGCGCGCCAGTTCGCGGCGGACATCCTCCGCCGTCGGGTCGGGCGCGACGTTGAGCGTCCCGCGCGCGGCGAAGGTGACGGCGGCGACGACGTCGGGGTGCGGCAGCTCGTGCCAGGTCGTCTGCGACAGGTCGACCGCCTCGACGGTCGCCAGCGCCTTTCGGCGCGCCTCCGCCGACTGCTCGCGCAGTTGCTCGGTGACCTCTTCGTCGGTCATCCCGGCGAATTGCTTGTAGTACCCGCGGATGCCCATCGTGCGCGGCGGGTCAGATGCCCATGTTGCCGGCGCCCGACAGCTGTGCGCCGCTGAAGCCGATCAGCCAGACCATGAAGACCGGCGCCCCGATCGCGCAGCAGATCATGAAGATTCTGCCGATGACCCCTCTGCGCTGGTCATGGCCGCTGGCACGGCGCACGAGGATCCACATGTAGTCGAGCCGCTTGAGCGCCATCAGCCCCAGCAGCAGCAGGCCGATCAGCGTGCCGAAGGAGGCTATGAGGCCGACGCCGATGTTGTCGGTCGCGTGCTGCAGATGGCCGCCGACCCAGAGGCAGGCGACCGGCATCGGACCCCAGAAGCTGAGGTTGATCAGCACCATCAGCGCGAGCAGACCGGCCGCGACGACGCTGTCGGCGCGGCGACGCTTCTCGCCGGCCGTTCTCGGCGGGGTTCTGTACTGGGTCGGTCTCGTCCCAGGGCGGCGTGTGATGAACAGGCCGCCGGTTTCGCTCGGATCCGTGCGCATCTCTCGTCCTTCAGACTACGCGGTCATTCGTCATAGAGCGAATCGAACTGTTCCGCGTACTTCTCGTTGACGACCGCGCGCTTGACCTTCAGCGTCGGCGTCAGCTCGCCGGTCTCCTGCGAGAGGTCGTGCGGCAGCACGAGGAACTTCTTCACCTGCTCGACCTGGGCGTACTTGCTGTTGGCGGCGTCGAGGTCGGCCTGGATCAACGCCAGCAGCTCGGGCGCTCTGGCCAGCGACGGGACGTCGTCGGGCAGGCCCTGCTGCTGCGCCCAGGGGATGACGATCTCGGCGTCGAGCGTCAGCAGGATCACGGGGAAGGGCCGGCGGTCGCCATGCATCACCGCCTGCGAGATCCAGCGCGACTGCTTCATGTCGTTCTCGATGTTCGCCGGCGTCAGGTTCTTGCCGCCGGCGGTGATGATGATGTCCTTCTTGCGGCCGGTGATCGTGAGGAAGCCGTCGGCGTCGAGCGCGCCGAGGTCGCCGGTGTGCAGCCAGCCGTCGTCGATCGCGCCGAAGGAGGCGTCGGCGCGCTTGTGGTAGCCGGCGAAGACGTTGGCGCCCTTGATCAGCACCTCGCCGTCCTCGCCGATTCTCAGCTCGACGCCCGGGAACGGCTTGCCGACGGTGCCGAACTTGTGCTCCTCGGCCGACTGGAAGGTGGCGGCGGTCGAGGTCTCGGTCATGCCGTAGCCCTCGAAGACCGGCACGCCGCAGGCGTAGAAGAACTCGAGGATGTCCTTGGCGATCGGCGCGGCGCCGGTGACGGCCTGGCGGACGCGGCCGCCGAAGGCGCCGCGGACCTTGCTGAACAGCTCCTCCTCGGCTCTGTCGAAGGCGGCCTGGAGGTCGGGCGGGACCGGCTGGCCTCTGAGCTGGAGGTGGCGCACCTCGACGCCGACGCGCGCCGCCTGCCGGATCTGCTCCTTCGGGTAGTTGCCCGTCACGAGCGTGTAGATCTTCTCGAAGATGCGCGGGACCGAAGGCAGGTTGGTCGGGTGGACCTCGTTCAGCTCGACGATGATCTGGAGCGGGTCGTTGGTCCAGTACGCCATCGCGGCGCCGACGTCGTAGGAGAGCAGCTGGATCAGCAGTGCGTAGGAGTGGGCGAGCGGGAGGTAGAGGTAGGTGAGCTCGTTCTCGACCATCCCGTTGCCGTGCTCGACCATGTCGAGCATCGCGCGGTAATTGCCGTGCGTCAGCACGCAGCCCTTCGGCGGGCCGGTCGTGCCGGAGGTGTAGATGAAGGTGAACGGGTCTTGCGGGGTGACCGCTTCGTAGCGCGCGGTGAGCTCCTCACGGGGGCGCGTGCGCCCGCGCGCGCGAAGCTCGCCGAGCGTGATCTCGCCGGCCGACTCGTCGATCTCGACGCCGTCGGGGTCGATCACGATCACGTGTCTGAGGTGGGGGAGGCCGGCGCGGATCTCACGCACCTTCGCCAGCTCGCCGGCGTTCTCGGCGAAGACGGCGACGGCGTCGGAGTCGCCGAGGACCCAGTCGCACTCCTCAGGCGAGTTGGTCTGGTAGATCGGCACGACGACGGCGCCGGCCTCGATCGCGCCCCAGTCGGCGTAGGTCCACTCCGGGCGGGTACGGCAGAGGATCGAGACGCGGTCGCCGGCGGCGATCCCGAGGTCGATCAGGCCGAGGCCGATCTCGTCGGCGATCCGGCCGACCTCGGCGAAGGTGACGTCGTGCCAGGCGCCGTCGCGCTTGGTCTTCAACGCTGTGCGGTCGCCGTAGCGAGCGACCGCGAGAGGCAGCAGGTCGGCGATCGTCTGCGAGCCCGTCGACGCCTCGGCGGCGCTGTGCGTGACGCTGGCCTCCATGCTGATCCTCCTCCTCGGGGTGCGGTGCGGGAGAAGGGCGATTCTATGCCGGCGCGGTCACCCGCGCGCGGGTTCCTGGCCGACTGGCCAGGAACCGGCACCGGTGCGACCTGCTGCGACCTATCCGGTCGCCAACGGTGTCGGAGAGGCGGTGACCTGGTACTGCTCGTCGAGGGTCGCGGAGAAGAGGGTTCTGTCGATTCGCCCGTTGTAGATGGGGACGCCCATCTCCAAGCACTTCATGATCACGTCGCGCCGGTCGAGACCGGCCTCGCGTGCGAGCTCCGTGGGCGTCAGATGGTTTGCCATCGGTCGTGAGACCTCCCGTGTGGATGCCGTTGATCCGTTATACCTCGCGACACGGACGCGCTCAAACGCCCATGTCCGAACGCGGCGTGTTGGCGTTTAAACGGGGTTTGGCACGTCGACGAAATGGTGATCAACGCCGAACCGCTGAGCGACCAGCTCACCGATCCGGCGGATCCCGAAGGTCTCCGTCGCGTAGTGGCCGGCGGCGATGAAGTGGACGTAGTTCTCGCGCGCCTGCGCCATCACGTGCTCCTTCGGCTCGCCGGTCAGGAAGGCGTCGAGCCCGAGCTCGATCGCGGTGCCGAGGTCGTTGGCCGCCGAGCCCGAGACGATCCCCAGCCGGCGCACGTAGGCCGGGCCGGCGTCGAAGACGAGCGGCGCGCGGTCGGTCAGCGTCTCCACGCGCGAGAACAGTTCGCTTGCCGCGATCCCGTCACCGCCGTTGGCGTCGAAGTGCGCGATCGCGCCGATCGGCATGCCCTTGTGGTCGAACGCCCGCTCGACGACGTCGGCGCCGAGCCCGGCGGCGATCAGCGCGTTGTTGCCGACCTCGGGGTGACCGTCGAGCGGCAGGTGGTAGGCGGCGAGGTTGACGTCGTGGCTCAGCAGCGTTCTGAGCCGCTTTGCCTGCGCCGGCCCGACGCGACGCGGCTCGAACTCCCACAGGATCCCGTGATGGGTGATGACGAGCTGCGCCCCATGCGCCACGGCCTGCTCGAACAGCTCCAGCTGCGCCGAGACCCCGGTGACGATCGTGGTGACCGTGCTCGCGCCCGGCACCTGCAGCCCGTTGGGCCCCATGTCGGCGTAGCGGTCGATCTGGAGCAGGTCGTCGAGGTAGGCGACGATCTCAGCGGTGCGGGCGGACATGAGCGGGACGGTAGCAGTGGGGATGGGGGCGATCACCGCGGGATTGGGGGTCGCGGAGACGCCCGGATCCGCAGTGATCGGTCGGTCGGCGAGGTTCGGCGCGGCGGGCGGCGGGCGCGCGGTGCCGCCTCTGTGGAATACTGATGAGCGTCATCGGGGCGTGGCGCAGCCTGGTAGCGCGCTCCGTTCGGGTCGGAGAGGTCCCGAGTTCAAATCTCGGCGCCCCGATTACAGGAAAGCCCCGCTAACGCGGGGCTTTTCGCGTGTCTGGGGGTGTTGCAGGTGCCATTGCAGGTGCCATTTTCTGCATCCGGCACGCGTCTCTAGCGGTCTGTGGGTGCCAGCGGGCTGACTTCTCGGGTGCTTCCGCTGGCCTGTGACCTTGCCGGTGGATGGGCTTCCACCTACTGTCGCGAGCGCTTCAGTTGGACCTATCCGTAAAGCGGCCATTCCGGTGAGCCATCTGTAGGCGCGTGTGCGTGTCTCGTAGTAGTTCATGGTGGTCCAAGACGCAGCCGCGGCCCGGGCGCCGCGGGCGCATCGCCCGGGTGGCCGGGCCGCTTTCCGGTCCTTGCGCGCGCACGGCGTTGGGCGACGTCGGCTCGCGCTGGCTAGCGCCGCACGCGGTAGCGCAGGCTGACGACGCCCGACTGCTGGAAGGTGCGCGTCGCCTCCAGTTCGAGGCCGACGCGGTCGCGCAGCTCGGGCAGCAGCGGCGTGCCCTCGCCGATCAGCACGGGGTAGACGAGCACTTCGATCTGGTCGACCAGCTCCGCGCGCATCAGCGACGCGGCGAGGTGGGCGCCGCCGACGGTGATCAGGCCGTCGGTCTCGCGCTTGATCCGGGCGACCCCCTCGGCGGCGTCGCCTCTGACGAGGCGCGCGTTGCCGGTGACGGCATCGAGCGTGTTGGAGAAGACGACCTTCGGCGATTCGCGCCAGATGCGCGCGTACTGCACGACCTCGGGCGGGGCGTTCGGGTCCTCGCCGGCCGTCGGCCAGAAGGACTCCATCAGCTCGAACAGCCTGCGGCCGTAGAGACTGACGACGGTCGCCGCCTCCATCTCGTTCATGTAGGTGTGCGCCTCGGGGTCCGGGTGAGTCCAGGAGATGTCGTGGCCCGGGGCCTCCATGAAACCGTCGAGCGACACCTGCATGGCGTAGAGCAGCGTGGCGTTGGTCATGTGCGATGAGACTGCCAGCGGCGGCGGAACTCATCGGCGGCCGGCGGAGGTGACGGTTCCGTCACCTCCGCCGAGCAGACCGGGCTAGAGGCTCCCGAGGTCGATGATTCTGTCGACCTGTCTGGCGGTTCTGGCGGGGGTGGTCGGTCTGTGGCCGTCGAGCACCCACGCGCGACCTCCGACGATCGCGACGTCGACCGGGTTGCGCAGGTTGCCTCTGCGCGGCAGCGTCTGGGTGACACGGCCGCTGGTGAGGTCGGCGCTGAGGCGGACGGCCTCGACCTTGCCGCGGTTCTCGGTGACGAACAGCGTGCGGCCGCGCAGGGCGAGGCCGTCGTTGGTCGGCAGCGGCCGGTTCAGGGAGACCTGGCGGGTCGCGCCGGACTTCGTCGAGAAGGCGAACAGCTTGCCGCTGCCGTACTGGCCGGTCAGCAGCGTGCCGGGCGCGGCGGGGATGATCCCGTCGAGATCGAGCTGGTGCGGCGTGAAGTCGCCGCCCGGTCTGATCGTGCGGACGCTGCCTCTCCCGGAGGACGGCAGCGCGTAGATCACGTGCGTGAGGGTGTCGGTGACGTAGGCGGTGCCGCGCTGGACAGCGACGCCGTTGAGGAAGCCGGAGTCGGGGACGCGATGGCGGCGGACCAGCCTGCCGCTGCGCGCGTCGTAGACGTCGATCGTTCTGCTCGTGCCGCCGGCGACGATCAGGCGGTTGTCGCCGGCGAAGCGCAGGCCGTTGCCGCGGCCGCCTCTCCTGCCGGCGACGAGGACGGTCTGCTGCCCGCTGCGCGGGTCGATCCGGCGCACCTCGCCGCTCGTCTGCGAGCTGACGTAGAGCGCGCCGTGGTGGGCCGTCATCGCCTCCGCCGAGAAGCCGGCGGGGAGCGTGATGGTCTTGGCTGAGGCCGAGGCTGGTGCTGCGACTGCGGCGGCGATGACGGCCGCCGCGACTGCGGTGCTGCGGATGGGGCTCATCGCCAGTGCCTCCCCGCAGCCACCGGTTCGTCAAACGCCGAATCGAGAGGGGAGTCCGCGGCTCAGGTCTCGTCGTCCTGGAGCGTGGGCCGCCGCAGCCAGGCGCGGACCTCGTCGACCGCGAGCAGCGGGACGCCGTCGCTGCGGTAGCCGAGCACCGGCATCCCGTCCTCCGCGATCGCGCGCATCACCCACGGGATGTCGGCGTCGAGCCAGACGGCGACGTCGAACGGCTCCAGCACAGGGGAGATCGGCGGTCTCGTCATCGGCCGCTCACACCTTACGCCGAACCACGGCGCAGTTGAAAGCGGGCGCCGCCCCCGCGTCAGACGGCGTTGAGCCCGGCGGCGATGACGGCGTCGAGCAGCCCCGGGAAGCGGCTGTCGAGGTCGGCTCGGCGGAGCGAGTTGTGGATCGCGGTGCCGCTGTAGTGCTGCTCGATGATCCCGGCCTCGCGCAGGACGCGGAAGTGATGGGGCACCGGCCGAAGGCCTTGCAATCGCCGCGCGGGTCTGCGTAGGATCGCACTGCGCATTCCGGAATAGCGTTCCTGTCAGAGGAATCTATGCAGATCTAGGAGATACCGATGGGTTCACGCACCCGCATTCGTGCAGGCGTCGTCGCGGCCGCGCTGGCCGGCGTATGCGCGCTCCTCCCGAGCGCCGCGCCGGCGTACACGCTGCCGCCCGCCAACGGCCAGTTCGACTACCAGATCGGCGCCCCGTACACCCCGGTCTCGGCGGTCAGAGTGGTCAGCCGCGACCGCCTCGCGACGCCGGCCAGCGGCAAGTACAACGTCTGCTACGTCAACGCGTTCCAGGCGCAGACCAACGACCCCGGCAACCCCCGCATCGGCGACCTCGCCTGGTTCGAGGCGAACTACCCGACGCTCCTGCTCAGAGGAGCGGACGGCAGATACATCACGGACCCCGACTGGAACGAGGTCCTGCTCGACACGCGCACCTCGACCAAGCGCACGACGCTGATCGGCATCCTCGGCGCGTGGTTCGACAGATGCAAGGCGGACGGCTTCGACGCGATCGAGCCGGACAACCTCGACTCCTGGTACCGCTCGGACGACCCGAGCACTGCCAGATACGCCGAGCTGCTCACCCAGTCCAACAACGTCGCGGTGATGAGAGGGATGGCGACGGAGGCCCACAACGCGACCGTCGGCTCCGACAGAAGCGGCCTCGCGATCGCGCAGAAGAACACCGGCGAGGTCGCGCCGACGCTCGACGCCGCCGGCTACGACTTCGCGATCGCCGAGGAGTGCCAGCTCTACTCCGGCTCGAGCACGACGATCCGCGAGTGCGACGACTTCACGAGCGCCTACGGCAGCCTCGTGTACGAGATCGAGTACACCGACAACGAGCCGTTCTATCCGGGCGACGACCCCGACTACCCGCTCGGCGGGACCGGCTTCTACGCCGACGCGTGCAGAGCGCGCGGCGCGAGCATCTCGGTGATCCTGCGCGACCGCTACGTGACGCCGTCGGGCGACCCCGCCTACGAGTACAGAGCCTGCTGAACGAGGCCTGCCGGGCTGCCGCGCCTGCTTGCGCGGCAGCCCGTGGCCGGCCGCCGCCGGGTTCGGGCGGCGCTTTGGAGGGCCCGCACGACGTGGCATGATCTCCGAGGTGACGAGCAGACCTGCCGCGGCGCAGCAACTGGGCGACCTCGCGCGGCTCCGTCGCGTGCGCGACCGGATCGACCGGGAGTACGCGCAGCCGCTCGACGTCGAGGCGCTCGCGCGCGACGCGCACATGTCGGCCGGGCACTTCAGCCGCCAGTTCCGGGCCGCCTACGGCGAGTCGCCGTACAGCTACGTGATGACGCGGCGGATCGAGCGCGCGATGGCGCTCCTGCGGCGCGGCGACCTGAGCGTCACCGAGGTCTGCTTCGAGGTCGGCTGCTCCTCGCTGGGCACCTTCAGCAGCCGCTTCACCGAGCTGGTCGGCATGCCGCCGAGCGCCTACCGGCGCGAGCAGGCGGAGGCGACCGTCGGCATGCCTCCGTGCGTCGCCAAGCAAGTCACGCGACCGGTCAGGAATCGAGAAGCGCAGCCCGCCCAGCGCCGTTAGCGTGAGCGCCATGAACATCACCATTCACGCCAGCTTCCTGCCGCAGGACGACCCCGAGGCCGCGCTCGCCTTCTACCGCGACACGCTCGGCTTTGAGGTCCGGAACGACGTCGGCTACAACGGGATGAGATGGATCACCGTCGGTCCCGCCGGCCAGCCCGACACGTCGATCGTGCTCTACCCGCCGGAGGCGACCCCCGGCATCACCGACGAGGAGAGACGGACGGTCACCGAGATGATGGCGAAGGGCACCTACGCCAGCGTCAACCTCGCGACCGCCGACCTCGACGAGACCTTCGCGAGACTGCAGGCGAGCAGCGCCGAGGTCGTGCAGGAGCCGATCGACCAGCCCTACGGCGTGCGCGACTGCGCCTTCCGCGATCCCGCCGGCAACCTCCTTCGGATCCAGGAGCTGAGCTAGACAGATGGCCACGAGCACCGAGACGCAGCCGGGCGAGCCGCACGCCGCCGACAGCCACGACCTGATCCGGGTGCACGGCGCCCGCGTGAACAACCTCAAGGACGTCAGCGTCGAGCTGCCCAAGCGCCGCTTGACGGTCTTCACCGGCGTCTCGGGCTCGGGCAAGAGCTCGCTCGTGTTCGGCACGATCGCGGCGGAGTCGCAACGGCTGATCAACGAGACCTACAGCGCCTTCGTGCAGGGCTTCATGCCGACGCAGGGGCGGCCCGACGTCGACGTGCTCGACGGCCTGACGACGGCGATCCTCGTCGACCAGGAGCGGATGGGCGCCAACCCCCGCTCCACGGTCGGCACCGCCACCGACGCCAACGCGATGCTGCGGATCCTCTTCAGCCGTCTTGGGAGACCGCACATCGGCTCGCCCAACGCGTACTCGTTCAACGTGCCGTCGGTCAGAGCGAGCGGCGGGATCACCGTCGAGCGCGGCGGCAAGACGAAGACCGAGAAGGCGAGCTTCCACCGCCTCGGCGGCATGTGCCCGCGCTGCGAGGGCATGGGCGCCGTCAGCGACTTCGACCTGACGGCGCTCTACGACGACTCGAAGTCGCTCAACGAGGGCGCGCTGACGATCCCCGGCTACAGCATGGACGGCTGGTACGGCCGCATCTACCGCGGCTGCGGCTGGTTCGACGCGGACAAGCCGATCGCGAAGTTCAACAGAAGAGAGCTGCACGACCTGCTCTACAGAGAGGCGACCAGAATCAAGGTCGACGGGATCAACCTGACGTACCTGGGGCTGATCCCGCAGATCCAGAAGTCGTTCCTGTCCAAGGACGTCGACGCGCTGCAGCCGCACATCCGCGCGTTCGTCGAGAGAGCGGTCACGTTCACCACCTGTCCCGACTGCGACGGCACGCGGCTCAGCAGAGAGGCGCGCGCGTCGAAGGTCGACGGGGTCAACATCGCCGACGTCTGCGCGATGCAGATCACCGACCTGGCCGCGTGGGTGCGCGGGCTGGACGAGCCGTCGGTGGCGCCGCTGCTGAGCACGCTGGGGGAGACGCTCGACTCGTTCGTCGAGATCGGCCTCGGGTACCTGAGCCTCGACCGCCCCGCGGGCACGCTCTCCGGCGGCGAGGCGCAGCGCACCAAGATGATCCGCCACCTCGGCTCCTCGCTGACCGACGTCACCTACGTCTTCGACGAGCCGACGATCGGCCTGCACCCGCACGACATCCAGCGGATGAACGAGCTGCTGCTGCAGCTGCGCGACAAGGGCAACACGGTGCTCGTCGTCGAGCACAAGCCCGAGACGATCGCGATCGCCGACCACGTCGTCGACCTCGGACCGCGCGCCGGCAGCGGCGGCGGCGAGATCGTCTTCGAGGGCACCGTCGGGGACCTGCGCGACAGCGACACGCTGACCGGGCGTCACTTCGACGACCGCGCCACGCTGAAGGCGTCGGTGCGCAGAGCGTCCGGGGCGCTGGAGGTGCGCGGCGCAAGCACCCACAACCTGCGGGACGTCGACGTCGACATCCCGCTCGGCGTGCTGTGCGTCGTCACCGGCGTGGCGGGCTCCGGCAAGAGCTCGCTGATCCACGGCTCGGTCGCCGGCCGCGACGGCGTCGTGTCGGTCGACCAGACCGCGATCCGCGGCTCGCGCCGCAGCAACCCCGCGACGTACACGAGACTGCTCGACCCGATCCGCAGAGCGTTCGCGAGAGCCAACGGCGTCAGACCCGCGCTGTTCAGCGCCAACTCCGAGGGCGCCTGCCCCGTCTGCAACGGCGCCGGCGTGATCTACACCGACCTCGGCGTGATGGCGACCGTCGAGTCGCCGTGCGAGGAGTGCGAGGGCAAGCGCTTCCAGGCCGAGGTGCTCGAGTACAAGCTCGGCGGCAGGGACATCACCGAGGTGCTGGCGATGTCGGTCGCCGAGGCCGAGGCCTTCTTCGGCGCCGACGGCGCGGCGAGAATCCCGGCCGCGCACAGAATCCTCGACCGGCTCGCCGACGTGGGGCTCGGCTACCTGACCCTCGGCCAGCCGCTCACGACGTTGTCGGGCGGCGAGCGCCAGCGCCTCAAGCTGGCGATCCACATGGCCGAGAGAGGCGGCGTCTACGTGCTCGACGAGCCGACCACCGGCCTCCACCTCGCCGACGTCGAGCAGCTGCTCGGCCTGCTCGACCGGCTCGTCGACACCGGCAAGTCGGTGATCGTGATCGAGCACCACCAGGCGGTGATGGCGCACGCCGACTGGATCATCGACCTCGGTCCCGGCGCCGGCCACGACGGCGGCAGCGTCGTCTTCGAGGGCGCGCCCGCCGACCTCATCGCCGACCGCTCGACGCTCACCGGCGAGCATCTCGCGGCCTACGTCGGCGGCTGACCGGCGGCCGCGCGCTCGACCGGCGTCGCCGCCAGGCTGCCGAGCAGCTTCAGCCCCTCAGCGCTGCGGGAGCCGGGCTCGGCCGCGTAGACGAGCAGCGTGAGGCCGCTGTCGGCCGCCAGCTCCAGCGCCTCGAAGCGCAGCTTCAGCTCGCCGACGGCGGGATCGTGGAAGTGCTTCAACCCGCTGTGGTGGAAGCGCACGTCGTGCGACGCCCACAGCGTGCGGAAGACGTCGCTCTGCGTCGACAGCTCGCCGACGAGGTCCGACAGGTCGCGGTCGAAGGGGTCGCGGCCGGCTTCGGAGCGCAGGAAGGCGGCGGTGCCGCTCGCCGCCTCCTCCCAGTCGTCGTAGAACGCTCTGGAGCGCGGGTCGAGGAAGGTGTGGCGGGCGAGGTTGACCGGTCGCGCGGCGCCGTCGTAGAGGTCGCGGTAGAGCGCGCGGGCGAGGTCGTTGGCGGCGAGCACGTCGAAGCGGCCGTTGCGCACGAACGCGGGCGCGTCGGTGATCGCGTCGAGCACCAGCTGCACGCTCGGGCGGACCTTCTGCCGGGCCGGGCGGCGGCGACGGGGCGGCGCGCCGGTGTGCGCGGCGCGTGCGAGGTCGAAGAGGTGGGCGCGTTCGGCCTCGTCGAGCTGCAGCGCGCGGGCGAGCGCCTCGAGCACGCTGTCGGAGACGCCGCTGAGGTTGCCGCGTTCCAGGCGGGTGTAGTAGTCGACGCTGACGCCGGCGAGCAGCGCGACCTCCTCGCGCCGCAGCCCGGGGACGCGGCGGCTGCCGCCGAAGATCGGCAGGCCGACCCGATCCGGCGTGAGCCTGGCGCGGCGCGAGGTGAGGAACTCGCGGATCTCGCTCTTCTGCTCCATGCCGTCAAGGCTAGGCCGCCGTGGCGCGCGCTGGGAGGCACTGTCAGTACCTGGGACGACAGGGTCCGTCATCCGCCCGCGTCACCTGCTTCCTTATGGGCACATGCTCACCGTGAACGCCTACGCCGCCACCGCCGCGACCGACCCGCTCGTCCCGACCGCGATCGAGCGGCGCGACCTCGGCCCGCACGACGTCCTGATCGAGATCAAGTACGCCGGCATCTGCCATTCCGACATCCACACCGCGCGCGGCGACTGGGGTCCCGCCGCCTACCCGCTCGTCCCCGGCCATGAGATCGCGGGCATCGTCGCGGAGGTCGGCGCCGCGGTCACGCGCCACGCCGTCGGCGACCGCGTCGGCGTCGGCTGCATGGTCGACTCGTGCCGCGAGTGCGACAACTGCCGCCAGGGCGAGGAGCAGTACTGCGTCCCGGGGAACACCCTCACCTACGGCAGCGTCGGCGCTGACGGCGAGGTCACCCAGGGCGGCTACTCGACCCACATCGTCGTGACCGAGGATTTCGTCGTCACGATCCCCGACGGGATCGCGCTCGACGTCGCCGCGCCGCTGCTGTGCGCCGGCATCACGACCTATTCGCCGCTGCGCCACTGGGGTGCCGGTCCGGGCAAGCAGGTCGCGGTCGTCGGGCTCGGCGGGCTCGGCCACATGGCGGTGAAGATCGCGCACGCGATGGGCGCCGAGGTGACCGTGCTGTCGCAGTCGCTGCGCAAGCGTGACGACGGCCTGCGCCTCGGCGCCGACCACTACCACGCGACCAGCGACCCGCAGACGTTCAAGACGCTCACGCGCAGATTCGACCTGATCGTCAATACGGTCAGCGCACCGATCGACGTCGACCGCCACCTGCGCCTGCTGGCGCTCGACGGCGCGCTCGTCAACGTCGGCGCCCCGGCCGAGCCGATGACGCTCAACGTCTTCTCGCTGCTCGCCGGTCGCCGCTCCTACGCCGGCTCGATGATCGGCGGGATCCGCGAGACCCAGGAGATGCTCGACTTCTGCGCCGAGCACGGCATCGGCGCCGAGATCGAGCTGATCGACGCCGATCGGATCAACGAGGCGTGGGAGCGTGTGCTCGCCTCCGACGTGCGCTACCGCTTCGTGATCGACGCGGCTACGTTCACGGAGCGGTAGGGAGCGGCGCCGGCACCCTTACGCGAGCTGCTTCCGTCCCTGATGCGAAGGCCGGATCCGCGCTGTAGAAAATGTGCGGATTAGGTCGAACCTGTGCGAGTTAGCGCGTTTCGCGCGCCCGCAGGAGGAGAGGAAGCAGATGAGGAGATGGACTCCGCCGGCCCGGCCGGCGCTCGCGACCGTGCTTGCGACCGCCGCCGGCTTCGGCGCGCTCGCGGCCCCCGCGTCGGCGATCGAGGCCCCCGCCGTCGATCCGCTCGTGCAGCCCCAGGCGTTCCAGTCGCCGGCCAACGCCGAGCGCCCGCAGATGCGCTGGTGGTGGGGGACGATGTTCGGCGCGCCGACCGGCGCGCTGAGCGTCGCCGAGACGCGCAGAGAGGTCGCGGCGATGGCCGACGCCGGCTTCGGCTCGTTCGAGATCGCCTTCGGCAGCGACAAGTGGGCGACGCCCGAGCAGCGCCAGAACCTCGAGGCGGCGCTGGAGGAGGCGCGCGACCGCGGCATGACGGTCGACATGACGATCGGCGCCGCGTGGCCGGTCAGAACGCCGAACACCGCGCCAGGAACCGGCCTCAGCCTGCAGGAGCTGCAGTACGGCCGCGCCGACGTCACCGGCGGCGCCGAGTTCGACGGCCCGGTCCCGCTGCCCTACGACGACGCGACGCACGCCTACAGAGGCGAGCTGTACGCCGTCACCGCCGCGAAGGTGATCGAGGACGGCCCGGCCGTCACGACCGTCAACAGAGCGCCGAGCAGCAGCACCGTGCTCGACCCGACCTCGCTGATCGACCTGACCGGCGAGGTCTCCGGCGGCTCGTTGAGATGGAGAGCGCCTGCCGGCGGCAGATGGATCGTCTTCGGCTTCTGGCACCGCGACGCCAGACAGGGCGTGATCGACCACTTCGCCGACGAGCCGATCGCGACCGCCGGCCGCTACGTCGACGACAACCAGTTCACCGCGGCGGCGTCGAGACTGCTGCGCAGCCACGGCGGCTCGTTCTTCGAGGACTCGCTCGAGCTGAGAGCCGAGGGGATCTTCTGGAACGACGAGATGGCGGAGCAGTTCGCCGACCGGCGCGGCTACGACGTCAGACGGTTCCTGCCGCTCTTCTTCCAGCAGGGGATGAACACCTACTGGGTGCCGGCCGATGAGCCGGTCGCCGACTTCGAGCTGCCCGGCGGCGACGGCAGACGGATCCGCCACGACTACTACGAGACGCTCACCGACCTCTACGTCGACGAGCACCTGCAGCCGTTCGTCGACTGGGCCGCCGAGCACGGCGTCAAGTTCCGCACGCAGGCGGCCTTCGGCCAGAACCTCGACGTGACGCGCTCGGCGCGCGAGCTGGCGCAGATGGGCGGCCTGCCCGACGACGAGTCGCTCAACGCCGGTGACGCCGTCCCGTACGACCGCGAGGGCAACGCGAGAGCGTGGCGGTTCGCGCTCGACCACCACCGCTCGGTCACGGGCGGCTCCCACCAGGGCGGCAACAACGAGGTCTCCTCCGAGCTGGGCGCGCAGTTCTTCTACGCCTGGAAGATGAACCTCGCCGACTACAAGGGGATCCTCGACAAGGAGTGGGCGGCCGGCACGACGCGCGCGACCGTCCACGGCTACAGCTACCAGACCGCGACGGCGGCCTGGCCCGGCGACCTCGCCTTCTTCGACTACGTCTCCGACTCGTGGAACAGCGAGACCTTCCCGCAGTGGCAGGACTGGAAGCCGCTGACCGACTACTGGGCGCGCGGCACCTCCGTGCTCGAGGCCGGCACGGCGCGCGCCGACGTCGCGCTCTACCGCGACGGCTTCCTCACGACCGCGGCGACCGGCGAGGCGCTGCCGCCGCAGATGAGAGCGCTGTTCGACGCCGAGGCGTTGGAGAGAGCGGGCTACGCGCTCGAGTACCTCGATCCCAACGGCGTGCTCGACGAGGATGCCGACGGCACCGGCGTGCTGTTCCCGCGCGGGCCGCGGTACAAGGCGATCGTGATCGACGAACGGGCGCTGCCGGCGGCCGTCGCCGAGCGACTCGCCGTCGAGGCCGAGGAGGGGCTGGCGGTCGTGCTCGTCGGCGACCTGCCCGACGCCGACACGTCGTACAAGAACGCGACGAGAGGCGACCAGCGCGTGCGGCGCGCGATCGCGCGGCTGCTCGACGCGCCGAAGGTCGCGCGCGTCGGCACGCAGGCCGAGGCGGCCGGCGCGCTGGAGCGGCTCGGCGTGCTGCCGGACGCGCAGTGGTCGACGCCGACGCCGCTCTACACGCAGCAGCGCGAGACGAAGACGACCGACTACTACTACCTCTACAACGCGAGCAATCAGGAGGTCACGCTCGACGGCTCGTTCGCCAGCGCCGGCCGCCCCTACGAGCTGAACCTGTGGAGCGGCGCGATCGCGCCGCTCGCCGCCTTCTCGCAGCGCGGCGACCGCACGACGGTGCCGCTGAAGCTGCCGGCGCTCGGCACGACCGTGATCGCCTTCCGCAAGGGCGAGGCGGCGCCGGCGCGCCATGCGCTGAGCGCGAGCGGCGGCAGCCTCGTCGTCAAGGACGAGAACACCGTCGAGCTGCGCGACACGACCGCCGGCGCGCGCACGGTAGCGGTCAACGACGGCAGCAGCCGCGCGGCGACGATCGGCGCGCTGCCGGCGGCGATCGAGGCGAGCGGCGGCTGGCGCCTGCAGATCGCGGGCGAGAGCGCGAGCGGCACGACGCCGTACGACCTCCAGCTCGACGCGCTGAAGGACTGGCGCGAGCTGCCCGGGCTGGCGAGAGTCTCCGGCGTCGGCACCTACACGACGACGGTGCAGCTGCCGGCCGACTGGACCGCGGGCGATCGCGGCACCTACCTCGATCTCGGCCGCGTCGAGGGCTCGGTGCGCGTCTTCGTCAACGGTCAGCAGGCGGCGCCTGACTCGGTCGCCGGTCGCCGGCTCGACGTCTCCGCGCTGCTGAAGCCAGGCGCCAACGAGCTGAAGGTGCGCCTGGCGACGACGCTGCGCAACGCGGCGCCGAGGCTGATCTCGCCAGTCGACCCGGTGTGGCAGACGTACGGCCTGCTCGGCCCGGTCAAGCTGGTGCCGTACGGCCGCGCGACCGTCGACCTGCGCACGCCGCCCGTGACGCCGCCGGTCGAGAGACCGCCGGTGGTGAGACCGCCGGCCGAGCAGCCGAGACCGCCGGTGGCGAGAAGACCGTCGACGCGCGTGAGCGCGACGGCGGCCAAGCGCGTGCGGCTCGCCGGCCTCACGAAGCAGGGCCTGCTCGTGCGCGTGACGCTGCCGCGGCGCGGCAAGGTCGCGCTGACGCTGTCGGCGAAGCTGCCGGCGGCCAAGCGCGCGACGGTGCTCGCGCGCGCCGGGCGCACGGCCGGCAGAGCGACGACGGTCAGCCTGCGGCTGAAGCCCGGCAGCGCGGCGGCGCGCAAGCTGCGCCTCGCGCTCAGATCGAAGCGCGCCGTCAACGCGACGATCCGCGTCACGACGACGCTCGCGGGCGGCAAGCCGACGACCAAGACGCTGCGGGTCACGATCCGCCGCTGAGCACGACATCTGACTGCCGCCGCGGCACTTGTCGCGGCGGCAGCGCGTTCCTATGATCGCTGTGCGACTGCTCCCGGGGGAAAGGAGGTGCAGTGCAGTGCAGGCCGCGCGCGATCGCGCGGTCTCTCACACATCACCTGATCATCCGCTGCGAGGCGGGTGACGGAAGGAACGCACGATGTTCAATCGAAGCAGGCTCGCCAGCGTGGTCGCCGCGACCGCGCTCGCGCTCGTTGGGAGCACTGCGACGGCCTCGGCGCATGATGCGATCGGCATCACACCGAGCGGTCCGCTACCGACGACGATCGGGCTCAACACCCAGGCCGGCGGCATCACGTTCAGCGCCGGCATGTTCGTCGGCAACTGCACGATGACGCTCGACCTCATATTTCACCCGGTCATACGCAAGGTGCTGGACGCCCCGGTGGGCGCGGTCACGAACGGCTCGCTCGTCGTCTGCAACCCACCCGGCGTGACGGCGTCGATACTAGGCCTACCGAACCCGTCGCCGATCACGTACGACTCGTTCCTAGGCACGCTACCGAACATAACCGGGCTCCTAGTCTGGTTCAGAAGACTGAGCTTTCAATTCAACGTCCCCGGCACCGGCCTCTGCCTATACAGCGGCCAGCAAGGAGCGCTAATCGACTTCACCAAGAACCCGCGGACCGTCACGCTGCTAGCGGGCGGGATCTTCACCAAGCAAGCGGGCAGCCCGCTGGCCTGCCCGGCGGGCGGGACGCTGACGACCGGGCCGCCGATGCTGCTCGTCCAGCCCGTCGCCCTGAACCTAATCGACGACTGATCCGTCTCCGTGCCGCGCGTGCCTCACGGCTCGCGCGGCACGGGCCGCGGGACGTCCCACAGCCCGAAGCGGTCGCGCCAGTAGTCGGTCAGGAAGAGGTTGCCGGGGTCCAGTTCGGCGCGCAGTCTGAGGAAGTCGTCCCAGCGCGGGTACTGCGCTTTGAAGTAGTCGACCCAGGTGCGGTCCCCGGCCGGGCGGCGCGGATGGAACTTGCCCCAGTGCAGGCGGAAGGGGATGCCGGCGTCGCGCAGCAGGTGCCAGAGACCGGCGAACAGCGCGTCGACCGGGTCGGCGGCGTTGTCGGCGTACCAGTACGGGTCGATCCGCAGGGCGCCGTCGCGCCACTCGTCGCTGCCGTCGGAATAGGAGGGGTTGAGCCAGAAGCGCTCCGGCATCGCGGCGTACAGCTCCCACGCGTAGGTGCCGGCGCGGCGCAGCGCGGCGCCGTCGTCGGTGGGCTCGGCGAAGTAGTCGCGCAGCAGCGCCATCGCTTCGCGCGCGCGGCCGAGCGGGATCCACGCCTCGGTGAACTCGGTTGGGATCAGGACGTCGCTGGCGGCGTTGTCCATCGGCAGCCCGTGCCAGCTCCAGTCCTCGAACGTCTGCGGTCTGCCGCGGCCGGCGCCGCCTCTGTCGGCGTCGAGCGGGATGAAGAGGTCGACGAGCCGCGGATAGAGGTCGGGCAGCTCGCGCTCCAGCAGCGGAGCGGCCGGCTTCAGCAGCGTGATCGCGGCGTCGACGCCGAACTCGATCGCGGCCGCCAGCGCCCGCGCCAGCAGCCTCCCGGCGGCGCCGAGGTCGGCCTCGCCGAGCAGCTCCAACGTCCGTCTCAGCGCGTCGAAGTCGTCTTCGAGCTTCGGCTTCGCCGCCGACAGGTCGCCGATGTTGCCGATGATCGCGAACAGCACGCCGATCAGGTGCTGGGCGGCCTCCGGGTCGTCGTCGCCGAACCGTCTGTATGGGCGTGGCTCGAAGCCCGGCCGGGAGTCGAGCCGCGCCGCCTTCCACGTCAGCACCCGCTCGACGCCGCGCTGCGGCCACCACTCCAGCCGGCCGAACGGCGTCTCGCGCAGCCAGCGCTCCAGCGACGGCCGGCCGGCGGCGTCGTCACCTGCGCCGAAGAGGTCGACGGGGCAGTCGGCGAGCGTCGTCGTCGCCTCGCTGCCCGCTATCTCGAACGCCTCGACGCACTCGAAGATCACCGCGGTCACGACGCCGAGCAGCCCGAGGTGCGGGCACAGCGCGTGGAAGCGGTCGGGGTCGGCGTCCTCGCGCGTCAGCTCGTGCAGCTCGCCGCGGCCGTCGACGAAGCGGAAGCCGAACAGGTTGCGGTTGGCGGAGAACTGCAGCGAGCCGCCTGAGGAGCCGGTCGCCGTGAAGCCGCTGACGGTCTGATGCGTGACGCCGCCGGTGTCGAGCAGCGTCCAGCCGCGCTCTCTCCACAGCTGCCACAGCAGGCTGCGCTCCAGCGCGCCCGCGCCGGCCGGGTCGCTGGGATCGCGCCCGAGGTGGATGCCGGCGTCGGCCTCGACGAGCTTGCGCGCCGCGTCGCGCACGCGCCAGCCGTTGTGACGGTCGAGCATCACGTTGAGGTTGGGACCGGCCGGCGGGGCCTGCACGCCGACGCGATTGGGCAGCTCGGCGGCGCCGTCGGCCGCGTCGGTGTAGATCGCGTGCGAGACCGAGTGGGCGGCGCCGCGCACGCGCAATTGCAGCCCTTCGCGGCGCGCCCGCCGCACGAGCGCGACGATCTCCGCCTCGCTCGCCGGGTGATGGAAGCCGTCGGGTCCCGGGGCGGTGCCGCTCATCTCCGCGGCGCCTCCGGGGCCGGCTCCGCCCACAGTCTGCGCAGCACCCGCAGCGAGTTCCGCGACGTCATCAGCTCGGCGTCGTCGCCGTAGTGGGCGTGCAGCGCCTCGTCGAGCCGGCGCAGGTCGGCCGTGCTCTCCAGCCCGCCCATCGTCGGCTTGATGAAGCCGTCGAAGTCGGTCCCGAGCGCGACGTGGCGATGGCTGCCGGTGACCTCGGCGATCTTGTCGATGTGGCGGCGGATCACGTCGAGCGACTGCTCCAGCGTCTTGGTGCGATCGCGCCGCAGGCCGTCGTTGAGCTGGTGCTGGGCCATGATCAGCCCGACGACGCCGTCGCGGCGCGCGATCTGCCGCAGCGTCTCGTCGTCGTGCATGTACTGCTGCTTGCCGAAGCGGTAGCCGGCGTGCGTCGAGACGATCGGGACCTGCGCGGCCGGGTCGAGCGTGCCGTCGAGCAGCGCGAAGACCTCGCGGATCGCGCCCGGGTCCATGTGGCTGAGGTCGATCAGGATCCGGTTGGCGACGAGGCCGCGCACGACCGCCTCGCCGCGCGGCGTCAGGCGGTCTCTGCCGCGCTGCGGGAAGATCACGCCGTAGAGCGGGTCCGGGATGAACGGGATCGCCGGCGCGTTCGTCGCGACCTGGCGGAAGAAGAGGTGCGCGACGGTCACGTAGGCGACGCCGCGGCGCGCCAGCTCGGCGCAGTTGGCCGCGATCTCGTCGTCGCGGTCGCCGAGGTGGAAGCCGCCCTCGACGCAGTGGACGATCGCGGTCGCGCCGTCGCTCAAGCACTGCTCCAGCTCGGCGCGGTCGTGCGCGAGCCGCGCGCGTCTGTCGGCGAGGCCGTCGACGTGCGCCTCGACCGCCTCGAGGTCCTCCAGCAGCGCCGGGAAGTAGCGCGACGCCGGCGGCGCCGCGTACGGCTTGCTGAGGTCCATCTCCTCGAACGGCCGGAACAGCACCGACATCAGCACGCCGACGCGCGCCGCCTCCATCCCGTCGAGCGTGATCCGCGGACCGGAGTGCTCGTCGCGGTCGCTGCCTATGCGGCTGGCGAGGTTGAGGATCAGCGCGCGTATGCGATCGCCGATCGTCGCGCGGCCGCGCACGCGGCGCATGCGGTCGATCGTGCTGTGCGGCGACAGGTCCTTGACGACCTGCATCGGATAGTGCGCGTGCCAGTCGAAGATCATCCGAGCACCTCTCTCGCGACGCGGTCGCCGGCCAGCACGGCCCCGTCCATCCCGCCGTAGGAGGCGACCGTCGTCTCCGCCCCGGCCCAGTGGATCCGCCCCAGCGGCTGCGACAGCAGCGTTCCGGCCTCGCCGATCGCGCCCGGGCCCGCGAGCCCGAAGTAGCAGCCGCGCGCGAACGGGTCGGCCGCCCAGTCGCGCTCCAGGTACTGCTCCGGTCGCGCCGCCTGCGCGCCGAAGAGCCGCGCGAACTGCGCCGTCACGAGCTGCCGCCGATCCGGCTCCGGCAGCGTCGCGAAGGTGGCCGCGCGGTCGCCGGTGACGAAGCCGAGCAGCACGCCGGGGCGGCCGTCGGGCGGCGAGTTGTCGAACGTCGCGCCGACCGGGCCGCCGTCGCTGACCGCCTGCCCGCTCAGGCCGCGGTCGCGCCAGAACGGCTCCGGGTAGACGCAGACGACCTTCGTCACGCGGCCCGAGGGGAGCCGCCGCAGGACGCGGTCGCGGGCGGCCGGCAGCGCCGGCTCGAAGGCGATCTGCGGCACGAGCGCGGGCGGCACGGCGACGATCGCGTGGGCGGCGCGGACGACGAGGCCGTCGGCGCGCAACTCGACGTCGTCTCTGCGGTGCGCGATCTCACGCACCGGCGTGGAGAGGCGCAGCGCCCCGGCCCGCGCCGCGAGCGCGGCGCACAGCTGCGCCGGGCCGCCGTCGATTCGCCGCTCCTGCATCCCGCCCTTGACGCCCGCCGTCTCGCGCAGGCCGCCGGCGGCGGAGGCGTACGCGAGCGCCTGCAGCAGGTTCAGCTCATGCGGCTCGGCGCCCCAGACGGTGCCGGCGAGCAGGTCGAGCAGCGTGCGCGCGCGGCCGCCGGGGCCGTGCTGGTCGAGCCAGGCGCCGAAGGTCGTGCCGTCCCACTCGGCGGCGCGGCGCGCCGCCCACGGCTGGTGCGGGGAGACCTGGCGCGCCATCCGGTTCAGGCGCCACTCGGCGATCCCCATGCCGACGAGGCCGGGCAGCCCGAGCGGCGGGATCGCGCCGTCGTAGTCGCGCAGGCTGCCATCGAAGTCGAGCAGGTTGCGGCCGTCGTCGTACGTGGGGAAGGTGTCGATCTCCAGCTCACGCAGCAGCGCCGCGACGCGTCTGTGGGTCGGGCCGATGAACTGGCCGCCCAGCTCCACCTGACGGCCGTCGCCGATCGGGGCGGAGACGGTGCGACCGCCGATGCGGTCGCGGCCCTCCAGCACGACGACGTCGCGGCCGGCGGTGGTCAGCAGCCGTGCGGCGTGCAGGCCGGAGATGCCGGCGCCGACGATCGCCACGTCGGCGTCGCGCCGATCCGCGCCGCTCACCGCCCCGTCCCCGACAGACCTGAAACCTGACAGGTGTCCATTGGGTGCAGCTTGACAGACGGAGCGGGCGGTGTCTCAGCGCGCCCGGCAGCTCGCGGGCGCGACGTACAGGCGCTGGAGCAGCCGGCGCGTGCCGGCGTCGGTGCGCAGGCGCGCCTCGACGGGCGCGCGCCGGCAGCCCGCGCGCAGCAGCACGCCGCGTGCCTGCCGCGGCACCTTCACGCGCATCAGCACGGTGCGCGTGCCGGCCGGCAATCGCACGAGCGTCAGCAGCTGCTGCGGCGCGCCGAGGCGCGTGCGAACGCTGCCGGTCAGCTCCAGCACAGTGCCGCGCCCGCGCAGCCCGCTGACCGCGATCCGCGCGCGGCTGGCCGGCAGCGCCGTCGGCAGGCGCAGCGAGAGGCTGCTGATCCGCGCGCTGCCGGGGGCGTGGATGCGCGCGTGCAGCCGTGCGGCGCGCGGCGTGAGGCGGACGATCAGGCGCCCGCGGCAGCGGCGCGTGGTTGCGTCTGCGCCCACGTCTGCGCCGGCACTCGCTCCCGAGCCGGCGCGCGCGGGCTCGGCGCACCCGACCTGCTGCGCGAGTCCCTGGCCGCCGACCGGCGGGCTCTCGGTGGGCGGTGGCGCGGGAACGGGGGTCGACGACGTGGTCGGCGGATCCAGCTCCGCGCGCCAGCGCAGGTCCTGCGTCGCCGTGTCGCTCGCGCTGACGACCGCGTCGGCTGGCAGTCGCACGCGGAAGCGGAAGACGTGGCGCTGCCCGCCGGGCAGGGGGCCGGCCGACAGCAGCGGGCCGTCGTCGGCGGGGAAGTCGGCGAGCGTGCCGGACCACAGCTCCCGTTCGGCGGTGAAGCCGTCGCAGGAGCGTGTCGCGGCGGGGGCGGGCGCGGAGCCGACCGCGACCTGCATCAGCAGTCTCTGCGCGAGCGGGCCGTCGACGGTGCCGCTCAGCTCCAGCCGCGTCGCCGTGCCGCCGCGCGCCGTCAGCGCGATGCAGCGCTCCTCTGGCGCGGCGCCCGGCCGCATCCCCTGGAGCGTGAAGAGCGGGCCGCCCTCGTCGAGCACGATCGACGGCGGCTTCGACGGGCTCTGTGCCGCCAGCGCATACGCCGCGACCCCGGCCGCGAGCAGGAGGGTGATGGCGGTCGCGAGCAGGCGGCGCCAGCGGCTCATCGCCCACCGCCACGGCGCGGGCGCCAGATCAGCCACAGCGCGGCGCCCGTGACGATGGCCGTGACGGTGATCGTCACGGCGGCGCGCGACAGCTCGCCGCGCAGCGGCGCCGCGAGCGCGCCGACACGGGGCAGCCGTGCTCGCACGACGCCGACCTCGCCGTCGCGCGCGATCGTCCAGCGCTCCGGCGCGGGGTTGGCGTCGCCTCTGGTCGTGACGGCGAGCCGGCCGCCGTCGCCGCCATCACCGCCCGCGCCTCGCACCGCGACGACGCGATGGGTCAGCGTCTCGCCGGCATGCCGCGGGCGCGCGAAGGCGATCACGTCGCCGGGCGCGACGGTGCGCGCGGGGACCTGCTCGACGACGATCAAGTCGCCCTCGCGCAGCGCCGGCGCCATCGAGTCGCTGAGGACCGCGAGCGGCTGCCAGCCGGCCAGCCGCAGCGCGACCATCAGCAGCGCGAGCGCGCAGGCGAGCGCCACGGCAAGCCAGCTCAGCAGCGCGCCGGCGCGGCGCGGCGCGGGGTGCGCGACCTCGCGCGACGTGGCGCCGGGGTCGTGCGCGGGGAGGCGCGACGCGGCCTCGCGCTCTCGTTCGGCGGCCGTCATGTCGCCGCGTTCCAGCGCACCGTCAGCGTCGCCGTCTGTCCCTGCGCGGCGTTCGGCGCGCTCTGCGGCAGCGCGACCGTCATGCGGTAGCTCTTGACCGCGCCGGGCTGCCAGCCGGCGCGGTCGTCGACCGCCGCCGCGGGCCCGGGGAAGGCGCTCAGGCTGCCGCTGACGAGCCCGGCGGCCTCGACCGCGAAGCCGGCGCAGCTCGCCTCCACGCCGGCGGCGGCGCCGCTGCCGCGATCGATCGCGATCGTGAGCGCATTCGCGAGGACGAGGCCGCTGCCGCCGACGGTGCCCGACAGCGCGACGTTGGCGAAGGCGATCGAGCCGGCGTTGCGGACGTTGACGCAGCGGGTCACGGAGTCGCCCGGCGTCAGCCCGCCGACCGGCACGATCGCGCTGCCGGTGTCGTCGTCGGTGATGTCGACGACGCCGGCGGCGAAGCTGTTGCCGTCGTTGGCCGCCGTGCTCGTGAACGCCGAGAAGGTGCCGTAGATCCCGGCGCCGACGATCACCGCGCAGGCGAGCGCGAAGACGGTGATCAGCGTCCGTCGCGGCCGCCGTCGCGTGAGCAGTTCGACCGGCATCTCCCGCCGGTCAAACTACCCACTTTCCGGCGTTTCAGCCCTTCAGCAGCGCGCAGACCGCCGTCGTCTGCACGGCACGCAGCTGTCTCAGCAGTCTGCCGGTCGGCGCCGGGATGTTCAGCGAGGTCGTGACCGAGCGGCTGCCGTCGGCGCTCGCCGCCGCCCACTGGACGTAGCCGGGGAAGTTGCCGGTGTGGCCGTAGACGGTGCCGCAGCGGGTCGTGTAGCGGAACAGCGCGAGGCCGGCGGCGTTGGCGCCGGGGCCGGGCGGGCTTGAGGAGCCGGTCACGAATCTGTGCTGCTCGCGCCGCTGCTCGGCGCCGAAGAAGGTGCCGCCGAGGTCGTGCCGGATGAAGCTGCCGAGGTCGCGCGGGGTCGCGACGATCGCGCCCGACGCCCACGCGCCGCTGGGGCTGAGGAAGGTGCTGACGTCGAGCGGTCTCGGCTCGCCCGCGACGACGTAGCCGTGGATGAACGGCGCCGGCAGCGCGACACGCGTCGGGAAGCTGGTCGCGCGCAGTCGGGCGGGGCCGAAGACGATCTCCCGCAGCAGCGTCGCGTACGGTCTGCCCGTCACCGCCTGCGCGATCAGGCCGACGACGATGTTGTCGGTGTTCGAGTACTCGTAGCGCGAGCCGGGCGCGAAGACGAGCCCGTCGGCGCGCACCCAGTCGACGATCTGCTCCGGCGCGACGTAGCCGCGCGGGTCGTCGGTCGCCTGTCTGGCGAAGGCGGCCGATCTCGTGTAGTCGGGCACGCCGCTGGTGTGGTTGAGCAGCTGCCGGATCGTCACCGCCGACCACGCCGCCGGCAGGCTCGGGAGGCGTGAGCCGATCGTGTCGTCGAGGCTCAGGCGGCCCTCCTGCACGAGGTGCAGCGCGACGGCGCCGCTGAACGCCTTCGCGATGCTGGCGATCCGCATGTGGTCGCCGATCCGCGGCGCGCCCGGCCGCTTCACGTTCGCGCGGCCGGCGCGCAGCACGGTCGTGCGGCCGTCGCGGTGGAGCGTCGCGATAGCACCGGGCGGTCCGTCTCTGGCCGCGACGAGCCGTTCGAGGCCGCGCTGGACGGCGGCGGCGTCGGCGGGCTGCGCGGCAAGCGCCGTCGGCGCGGCGAGCGCGGCGACGGGCGCGGCGACGGCGAGCGCTGCCGCCGCGAGCGGAAGGGCGGCTGGCAGGTGCGAGGTGCGGCGGGGGAAACGGTTCATCGATCATCTCCGGGCTCGGGCAAGCCACCACTTTCGCGCACTGCGCGCCCGGCGGCAATGGACCTGTGTCGCCTGGCCGATCGCCGCGCTCGCAGAGCGACGCCGCGGCCAGCCGGCCGCGGGCAGCGCTCGCCTCAGCTGTCCTCGCCGCGGCGCACGCGCGCGATGATCGCGTCGATCCGCCGCCGTGCGTCGGCGCGGTCGGTCGCCGCGACCGCCGGCCCGTCGACCGGCGCCGCCCACGGCACGAGCAGGTCGAACTCCAGCTCGCGCAGCAGCGCGAGGCTGTCGAGGTAGGCGGCGCGGTCGCTGGAGCCGAGCACCGCGACGCGCCAGTCGCCGCCGGGGCGGATGTAGAGCGAGTCGCCGGTGAAGAGCGCGCGCTGGCCGCCGTGGTCCCACGACAGGGCGGTCGCGCCGGGCGTGTGACCGGGGATCGGGATCAGCTCGAGGTCGTCGTCGAGCGGGTGGCGGCGTGAGAAGGTGCCGCGCAGGTGCGCGCCGCTCGCCTCGATCGCGGCGGCGGCGCGCTCGTGCGCGAACAGCGGCGCGATCGCGTTGCCGGGCAGGAACATCGCCTCGTGCTCGTGGTTGATGTACTGGCGCTCGGCGCCGCCGGCCGCCGCGATCGCCTGCGCGTCGGAGGCGACGGTGGCGCTGGCGTAGACGAGCACGTTGCCGGCCGGCCGCTGCAGCAGGAACGAGCGGACCGCGGTGCCGGGCGCGAACGCGAGCGGCTCCGGCGCGGTTGCCAGCAGCCCGGGCGCGATGGTCTCCAATTCGGTGACGGTCGTCATCAGACCCTCCTTCGGATTCGTTGGAGGGATCGTGCATCTTCAAGCGCGCTTGAAGTCAAGCGCGGGTGTCGGTGCGCGGGCGGCGCGGGGGTGCGTGGCGCGCAGCGGCCGCGGGCCGCGGGCGAGGGGCGGCGCGCAGCGGCCGCGGGTGGCGGGCGGCG